>SVGK01000089.1 GCA_015056395.1 Clostridiales bacterium | reverse complement strand
GATACAGACCAAGTTCCGCGACGAGCCCCGCTGCCGCGGCGGCCTGATCCGCGTGCGTGAGTTTACGATGAAGGACGGATACTCCTTCCATACCAGCCAGGAGGACCTGGAGGCCTATTACCAGGTCGTGTACGAGGCGTACAACCGCATCTATGCGCGCTGCGGCGTGCCGGAGGTCATCGCCGTGGCCAGCGACAGCGGCATGATGGGCGGCAAGGTGTCGCACGAGTACATGCTCCTGACGCCCGTGGGCGAGGACACGATCGTGCTCTGCCCGGACTGCGGCTACCGCGCGAACATGGAGGCGGCGCCCTGCATCACCGAGTGCGAGGCGGGGGAGGCCGCGCCGCTTGAGAAGGTCGCCACGCCCGGTGTCAAGACGATCGAGGACCTGTGCCGCTTCCTGGACATCCCGGCGAAGAAGACCTGCAAGGCCGTGGTCTATCAGGAGAACTTGACGGACAAGTACGTCGTGGCGTTTCTGCGCGGGGATTTGGACATCAACGAGACCAAGCTGCGCAACTTCCTGAAGGCGGAGGTACATCCCGGCGAGATCACCGAGGACTGCGGCCTGAACGCGGGTTTCATTGGCCCCAAGGGTCTGCCGCAGGGCGTCAGGGTGGTCTACGACAAGTCGCTTGATGGCGTGGAGTGGTTCGCCACCGGCGCGAACGAGGCGGACTACCACTACGTCGGCTTCAACATCGCGCGCGAGATGGGCGAGGTCGAATATGTCGACGTGGCCAAGGCGGCGGAGGGCGGCATATGCCCCGTCTGCGGCAGGAAGAGCATCACGATCTCGCGCGGCATAGAGGTCGGCAACATATTCCAGCTGGGCACGAAGTACACCGAGAGCATGAACATGACCTATGTCGATTCCGACGGCACGCTCAAGAACCCGATCATGGGCTGCTACGGCATAGGCGTCGGCCGCCTGGCGGCGAGCGTGTGCGAGGCGCACCGCGACGACTACGGCCCCATCTGGCCCATGTCCATCGCGCCCTGGCACGTGCAGATCTGCTCGCTGCGCGCCGACAACGAGGAGGTCGCGGCGGCGTCCCAGGCGCTGTACGACGCGCTCACGTCGCGCGGCATAGAGGTGCTGTGGGATGACCGCGCGGTCAGCGCGGGCGTCATGTTCTCCGACGCGGACCTGTTCGGCATACCGCTGCGCGTGGTCATAAGCCCCAAGGGCCTGAAGAACGGCACGATCGAGATCGCCAGCCGCGACAAGGCGCTGCAGGAGAAGAAGCCCGTGGAAGAGGCGGCGGATTTCATCGAAGAGACGGTGATATCGGAGCTGAAGAAGCTGGATTGCAGACTGTGAGCCGGAAAGGCGCAGGGCCGTACCGCGATGGCGGTACGGCCCTGCGTATGCCCGGGAGTCCATGCCGGACCGTACGTTTTTTCTCGTAAACGCGGATGTCTACAAAAGCTAAAGCCGGTTCTCTTTTATCAGCAGTTATATTCTGTTCTATACTGCTTATCGTGTAACTATTTTCCGTGCGCTCTCATAATGTATATTGTTTACATTACACCGTTTCAGTGACAGTGTTTCCTCAACTTGGGTATTGCGTCAGTGTATCCAGATCGCGAGACCAGACGGCTACTTGACGTCGGGCGCGAAAATGATTACAATATATATTGAAAAGGTATAAGCTGTAGCACGCTCCGCAAGATGGAGGGAGACATATGTTCAAAAGATGGCTTTATATGATGCTCATACTGCTGCTGCTGACGGGCGGCGGGGCGGCGATGGCCGCGCAGATCGCGGACGTACCGGCGCCGCTGCTTACGACCGCGTCCGGGGAGAAGGGCGACCCGCTTGCGCTGTTCGAGCGCTATGCAGACGGCCTGTTCACCGGGCGCAGGGCGCGCAAGGCGACGGGCCTGCGCCTGAGCGGCCCTTCGCGCAACGTCTATACGCGTCTGAAGAGCGCGATCGGGCAGGTCGCCGCCGGGACCGACGAAAACGAGGGCTCCACCGAGTTCACCTTTCCGGTGGAGGAGATCTATCCGAAGACCGTGTGGACCGCGGAGGACCTGGGCGTGGACCAGGTCGTGATCGACGGCGCGATCTCCGATCTGGCGACAAACAGCCTGTTCCAGATCACCAATGTGGACCTGAGCGTGGTGATGGAGGCGCTGCTGAGCGACTGCCCCTATGAGCTCTACTGGTATGACAAGGTGGCCGGCATGGACATGGGCGGCTACAGGATATCGACCGTATGGCAGGAGGACAAGGGGGCTTACGCGCTGCTCATGAAGGGCAACGTCGTGTTCCACATGAACGTATGCGAGGCGTTCAGGCTGGATACCTATCAGGTCGACACGAGCTGGGCGCAGACGGCCGACAGCGCGGCGGCCCGCGCACGGGGCATCGTGGACGCCCACGCGGCCGAGGACGACCGCACGAAGCTCACGTCCTACAAGGACGAGATCTGCGCGCTGGTCAGCTACAACCGACAGGCGGTCGAGGGCGACGGCCTGCCCTACGGCAACCCATGGCAGCTGATCTGGGTGTTCGACGACGACGAGGAGACGAACGTGGTCTGCGAGGGATACTCCAAGGCGTTCCAGTATCTGTGCGACGAGTCGACGTTCAGTTCTGCGGATTGCTATACCGTGTCCGGCAAGATGGCGACCTCGGGCCAGCCCGGCAACCACATGTGGAACATCGTGACGATGGATGACCACAGGAACTACCTGGTCGACATCACGAATTCCGACGCGGGCGCCTACGGCGCGGGCGGCGGCCTGTTCCTGAACGGATACGCCTCGGGCGACGTCGACGCGGGCTATGTCTACGCGACTTCGTCGGGCAACGTGTCCTATACATACGGCGACCGCACGAAGTCGCTCTACAGCGCGCAGGAGCTCACGCTCTCCGATGTGGATTACGCGCCGGAGCTGACGCCCATAGAGGATCTGCCCACGGCTTCGGGCAAGTGCGGCGACGACGCCGTGTGGGCGCTCAGGGACGGCACGCTGTCCGTGACGGGCACGGGCGCGGTCTATGAGTACACCGTGCTTGGCGGCGGTACGCCCGCGCCGTGGGCGGCGTGGTACGACGAGATCACGGCCATCACGATCGATGAGGGCATCACGGCCATAGGCGCGCGCGCGTTCTACGGCGCGGACGCGGCGTCGGTCGAGCTGCCGCAGAGCCTTGAGCGCATCGACCAGATGGCCTTTGCGTACTGCACGGCGCTCGAGGCGGTCGTGATACCGGACGGCGTGACGACGCTGGGCGCGCGCGTGTTCATGGGCGACGACGCGCTGGCCGAGGCCGTGCTGCCGTCGGCGTTGACGGCCGTTCCGGAGGGACTGTTCTACAACTGCACGGAGCTTGGCGACATCGTGATCCCCGAAATGGTCGCGTCGATCGGCGCGAACGCCTTCTACGGCTGCAGGAGCATGGCACAGGTCACCGTGCCGCAGCAGATCGAGCGCATCGAGGCGGCGGCGTTCGCGGAGTGCCAGTCTCTGAGGACGGTCACGCTGCCGCAGTCGCTCACATGGCTGGGTGCGCGCGCGTTCATACACGATTACGCGCTGGAATCCGTCACACTGGAGGGCGCGATACCCTCCATCGGGGTGAGCGCGTTCGAAGGCTGCGCCAGGCTTGCGGCCGTGACGCTGCCCGAGGGGCTTTCGTCCATAGGCGCAAGTGCGTTCTTCGGCTGCGGCGCGCTTGCATCCATAGCCTTTCCCGGGACGCTGGAGAGCATAGGGCTGAGCGCGTTCGAGGGGTGTGCGTCGCTCGAGGGCATCGCCCTGCCTGAGGGACTGACCTCGATCGGCGCGTGGGCGTTCCTCGGCTGTCCGCGGATCAAGAGCGTGGACATACCGGCGGGCCTTTCCACGATAGGCAACGAGGCGCTGGGCTTCACGGAGCAGAGCGGAGACCCTGAGAAGATCACGGGCTTCATGCTGTACGGCTACCTGGGCACGGCGGCTGAGGACTACGCCGAGAACAACAACCTGCCGTTCACGGCGCACGACAGGTCTTTCGAGGCCCGCCTCGACAGGCGGCTGCTGTCTCAGGGCGACACGGCGGTGTTCACGTTCAGCTGGTCCGCTGGATGGCCTTCGCTGCCATCGGTCGACGCGCTGACATACGAGACCTCGGACGCGGGCGTCGCCACCGCGGGCGGCGGCGTCGTGACGCCCGTGGGTGCGGGCGGCGCGCGGATCACAGTGTACGCGGATCAGGATATATCGGCAAGCGTGTTCGTGGCCGTGCGTGACGTTGCGCCGCTGTGCATACCGTCCGGCGTACAGGAGATCGAAGAAGAGGCGTTCATGGGCCTTTTCGTCACGGAGATCGTGGTGCCTGAGGGCGTCCGTATCATAGGCGCGAGGGCGTTCGCCGACTGTGCGCGGCTGTGCGTGCTCGAATTGCCGGACAGCCTGGAGACCATCGCGGACGACGCGCTGGACGGCGCGCACGACGTCGTGGTGGTCGCCGCGGAGGGAAGCGCGGGCCAGCTGTGGGCCGCGCGCAACGGCTTCATGTGGGAAGAAGGATGAGCAGAAAACAGAGCGATGTGTATACGTCCCTCCTGGAAACACGAAGGGCTCCCGCGTATCGGGAGCCCTTCGTCGCCTTTACAGGCCGACGGTGATCGTCTTTTCGATGCCGTAGACGTAATAGTTGAGACGCACGCTGCGCCTCTCGGCGGGACGCGTCGTGAGCAGCTGCAGGGAGACCTGTCCGCTCGATCGCGCGCGTATGGTCGCGCCCTCGCCGCTCAGCTGGTAGACGGCGATGTCGCCGGCGGCGGGCGATACGCTGATGTCCAGCCATTCCGCGTCGATCATCCCGGCGTTCGTCAGCACGACGTCGATCGTCACGAGCGTGCACCCGGCGATGTCGGCCGGCAGCTCGGCAAACTGCTGCGGCAGCGCGCCCGCCGCGGCGTTGCGCTGCATGGATCTGATCAGGTCCGGCTGCGCGTCGGCCGGCTGATAGTCGACGGTCGCGCGCGTGTGCAGGTTCGAGCCCCACTGGAAATAGATGACGAACACGACCATCAGCAGAAGAAGGATAAGCAGCACCAGATTCAATTTTCGCAAATCGGCCTTCCGCCTTTCGTTCGGTATGTGTCCCCATCATAGCATGTATGGGCGGGGATGTCCAGAAATCAGCGCAAATCTTCCATGGAATGAAACAGTTTCGTTCAAATCGCGAACAATGCGGGCAGCAGCTGTATGCCCATGACCGATGTCGTGATCCAGAGCGCGGTCACGCTGAGCACCAGCGTCAGCACCATCGTGCCGATCAGAAGCCCTGCGATCGAAAGCCCCGCGCCAGCGACATTGTCGCCGTAGCTGCGCCCGTTGCCTATGGCGGAGAGTATGATGCCGAACAGCGCGATCAGCCCCGCGGCCTCGCCGAACACCAGCGCCAAAAACGGGTACAGTATGACGCCCAACATGCACAGAAAACCAGTGATGAACAGGGGAAGCGACAGCATCGAGAGTATGAAACCGGCCACGGCCATGCCGTTTTGCTCTTTCTTCATGGGGAGATCCCTCCTGAGATATGATGTCATAATCATACCTCATTTTTGTCGATTCGTCAACCGGATTATCATAAAGATGCCATGAACTGCCCGGATCTTGACGGAAATTTGCTGGCCTGAAGGGCAAAATGCGCTGAAATACAGGGCTTTCGACCTTTGCGGCGCTGAGAAAACCATTCCATGGAAAGTCGTATTTTCGTCCTTGCCTTTTGCCTGACCATCGATTAAACTTGAGTTCCAGACGTCGATGAGGGGTTGATATGCCGTGAAGAAGCAGGAACAGTACACCGTGCACAAATGGACCAACCCCCACCTGAGACACCTGGTCGAAATGGAAGAGAACGACGTGGACGAGGCGGTCGCGGATGCGCTCAAGCTGGCGGGCCAGGCCCTCAAGCGGGAGCGCACCAGGCAGAAGCTCACGCAGAAGCAGCTCTCCTCGCGCTCGAACATACCGCAGGGGCAGATCAGCCGCATCGAGAACGGCCGGGAGCAGGCCAGCGTGGAGATGCTGGTCAGGCTGGCCAACGGCATGGGGAAGAAGCTGCGCATAGAACTGGAGGACAGGGACGCGGCGCACTGACGGCAGGCGGTTTTTTCCATTCCGGGCGGACAGGCCTGCGGCAGCCGACCGGTATGGCCGGAGATCTATTCCACGGCCATGTCGACAACGAGCCTCTTCCCAACCGTTATTCGGGCATCGGTGGCACCCCCGCATCGGCGGCGGAGCCGCCGATGGAGGCTGCCTCGGCCGCCAGCCTAACGGCTGGTGGTCCTCATTGTAAACACGCTTTCGCGGCATAAAACCCCGTCCATACCTGCGTTGCATTTCTTATTATTTTGTTTTCCATTGAAACGGGAGCATAGCCAAAATCATTTCTTGACATATCCTTGTGCAAAGAGTATAATATATAAGGGTATAATTCAAACAGAAATGGAGGCTTCATTATGAAAAAGTGGTTGACGATACTGCTGGCGGCGCTACTCGCGTTCGCGTGCTGCTCCGCGCTGGCGGAAGAGATCGACGCGGACCTGATCGCCGCGGCCCAGGAAGAGGGCGAGCTGGTCGTGTACGGCTCCTGCGAGGAGGAATACCTGCAGGCGGCGTGCGACCATTTCACCGAGCTCTACGGCATCAAGGTGAGCTACCAGCGCCTGTCCACCGGCGAGGTGCAGGCCAAGATCGAGGAAGAGAACGGCAATCCCTCCGCGGACGTGTGGTTCGGTGGCACGACCGATCCCTACAACGTCTGCGCGGCGGAAGGCCTGCTGGAGCCCTATGAGGCGGTCAACGCGTCCCACCTGCTCTCCGACGCCTATCGCGACGCGGACGGCAACTGGTACGGAATCTACAAAGGCATACTGGGCTTCATGGTCAACGTGGACGAGCTGGAGCGCATGGGCCTGGACCAGCCCCAGGACTGGGCCGACCTGCTCGACAGCAAGTATCAGGGCCTGATCTGGCTGTCCAACTACAACACCGCCGGCACGGCCAAGCTGGTCATCAACACGATGATCCAGAAGTACGGCCATGACGAAGGCATACAGTACCTGGTCGACCTGGACAAGAATATACAGGTCTACACCAAGTCCGGCTCCGGCCCCTCCAAGAACGTGGGCACCGGCGAGTGCGTGATCGGCATAGGCTTCCTGCACGACGGCATCACTCAGATCGTCGACAACGGCTACGGCAACATCGGCCTGATCGTCCCGTCCTCCGGCACCTCCTACGAGGTCGGCGCTACCGCCATATTCAAGGGCGCGAAGCACCAGAACGCCGCGAAGCTGTGGATCGAGTACGCGCTCTCTCCGGAGTGCGTCGAGCTGGGCGCCCAGTACGGCTCCTACCAGTTCCTGGTGATCGACAACGCCAAGCAGCCCGAGGTCGCCGAGGAGTTCGGCCTGGACCCCGAGAACGTCATGGACTATGACTTCGAGGACGCCAAGAACAACATCACCACCTACATCGAAGAGGTCATGACCGCACTGGGCGAGGCCGCGGACGACCGCTTCCAGACGGAATAAGGCATAGCCCTTGCAAGGGGGGATGGTGGGCGACACCATCCCCCTTAACCATACCACGACGACGATACTGAAAGCATCAAAGGGGGACAGGCCCATGGCCAAGGGACAGAGCGCGGCGCTTGACCGCAAGAAGCTCTTTGCCGATCCCGTGATGATCACCACCATCGTGCTGCTGATCACGTTCCTGGCGGTGTTCATACTCTATCCGCTGGCGATACTGCTGATCGATTCCATCTATTCGACAGACACCGGCATCACGTTCGAATTCTTCAAAAGCATTTTCGGAAAGCGCACGTTCATAACCGCCATCACCAATACGCTCAAGGTCGGCTTTCTGGTGGGCCTGCTGTCCGCGTCGATCGGCCTGCTGTTTGCGTATGTCGAGGTGTATGTCAAGGTGCGCACCAAGTTCATGGCGGGGCTTTTCAAGGTGGTCTCCATGCTGCCCGTGGTCTCGCCGCCCTTCGTGCTGTCGCTTTCCATGATCATGCTGTTCGGCAAGGCGGGCATCATCACCCGCTTCCTGCTGCACATCTACGACAACAATGTATACGGCTTCTGGGGCATCGCCATCGTGCAGACCATGACGTTCTTTCCGGTCTGCTACATGATGTTCCGCGGACTGCTCAAGAACATAGACCCGTCCGTCGAGGAGGCGGCGCGCGACATGGGCGCCACGCGCTTCCGCGTGTTCATGGACGTGACGTTCCCGCTGCTGCTGCCCGGCATAGGCAACGCGTTTCTGGTCACGTTCATAGAGTCCATCGCGGACTTCGCGAACCCGATGATCATAGGCGGCTCCTACGACACGCTGGCCACTACGATTTATCTGCAGATCACAGGCGCCTATGACAAGAACGGCGCGTGCGCCATGGCCGTGGTGCTGCTGGCCATCACCATGGTGATGTTCGGCGTGCAGAAATACGTGCTGGAGCGCAAGACCACAGCGACGCTGACGGGCAAGGCCTCGCGCGCGCGCATGCTGATCGAGGACCGCTCGGTCACGCTGCCGCTGACGATATTCTGCTCTCTGATCGCGCTGTTCGTGGTCATGATGTACGTCTGCGTGCCTTTCGGCGCGCTGTTCAAGACCTGGGGCTATGACTTCACGCTCACCACGAAGTGGTTCGTGATGGTGTTCCAGCGCTACAAGGGCCTGAAGGCCTTCCGCGACAGCTTCGTGCTCTCGCTGATCGCGTCGCCCATCACGGCGCTGCTGTCCATGATCATATCCTACCTGGTGGTCAAACGGAACTTCAGGACCAAGGGCTTCATCGAATTCGTGTCCATGCTGGCCATGGCCGTGCCGGGCACCGTATTGGGCATAGGCTACATACGCGGCTTTGCGGGCGGCATGTTCCACACGGGCTTCCTGCAGGGCATATACGGCACGGGCGTGATACTGGTGATCGTTTTCGTGGTGCGCTCGCTGCCCACAGGCACAAGAAGCGGCATATCGGCGCTTCGGCAGATCGACAAGTCCATCGAGGAGAGCGCGTATGACATGGGCGCGGGCAGTCTGAAGGTGTTCACGTCGGTCACGCTGCCGCTCATCAAGGATTCGTTCCTGTCCGGCCTGGTCACCGCGTTCGTGCGTTCGATCACGGCCATATCCGCCATCATACTGCTGGTGACGCCCAGTTACCTGCTCATCACCGTGCAGATCAACGAATTCGCGGAGAAGGGCTCTTATGGCGTGGCATGCGCCTTTGCGACGATACTGATCGCCATCACATATGGCTCGGTGCTGCTGATGAACCTGGTCATCAGGCTGTTCGGCACCGGCAGCAAGATCAAGGAGGTTGACTGACCGTGGCTGAAATGCGTGTGAAGGATCCCAAGGGCGTAAAGCTTGACCATATCTCAAAGATATACAAGGACCCCAAGACGGGGAAGGACTTCTATGCAGTGCATGACGTGTCGCTGGACATAGAGCCGGGCACGTTCGTGACGCTGCTGGGGCCTTCGGGCTGCGGCAAGACCACGACGCTGCGCATGATCGCGGGCTTCGAATCGCCGGACGAGGGCGAGATCTACCTGGGCCGCGAGCCGATCAACGCGCTCACGCCCAACAAGCGCGACA
>SVGK01000088.1 GCA_015056395.1 Clostridiales bacterium | reverse complement strand
CGTGTACGCGGCGTTCGCCTCGCGCATATACAGGGGCATCATGTTCCATTCCCTGACGTGCAGGAAGAAAAACGTCGCAACGGTCTACAAGTCCGCCATCGAGGACTTCGGGCAGCCCGCGTCGCACGGCTGCATACGTCTGCGCTTTGCGGACGCGGAGTTCATCTGCAAGAACTGCCTGGCGGGCACGCGGGTGGACATCTACAAGGAATCCGAGGTGGACACGCAGCTGCGCACGCTGCTGCTCGAATCCAGCTACACGAACGAGGACGGCATGTCCTACAACGAATATCTGGGCCTGCCGGTGGACGAGGGCGAGGTGCTCAGCCGCTCCTCCGTGGGCGACGAGGTGACTTACCTTCAGATGCGCCTGCGCGCGCTGGGCTTCTATGACGGAGAGATCGACGGCGAGTTCGGCACATCGACGGTCGCGGCCGTGAAGCAGGTGCAGCGCGCGATGGGCGAGAAGGCCACGGGCTATGTGACGGAGGTCGGCCTGGAGAAGATCTATGACGCGGATGCGCCCACGGCCATGAAGGTGACGATCACGGAGGGCATGTCCGGCCCGATCGTGCGCAACCTACAGAACCGCCTCGCCACGCTGAGGATATACGAAGGCGAGATCGACGGCGTATACGACGTGGACGTGATCGAGGCCGTGAAGACCTTCGAGCAGGTCTACGGCTACGAGGCCGACGACATCGCCACGCCCGAGGAGCAGAGCGCGATCGCCACGGAGGCGGCGCGCCTCGAAAAGACCTTCGAGGGCAAGGAGTACCAGCTGGACGCCAGCTCGGAATCCATCGACATGGCGGTCATACGCGCGCAGGTGCGCGTGCGCATACGCGAGGAGCCGAACACCTCCAGCCGCTCGCTCGAGAGCCTGAAGGACGGCACGTCCATCATGGTGCTCGAGCGCGGCGCGGAGTGGAGCCGGGTGCGCTACGGCACCACCACGGGCTATGTCCGCAACGACCTTATGGAGTTCCAGGACCGCACGATGAGCTGCCTGGTCTACAGCGCCTCGGACGGCACGACCATGCACATAGGCAACAACGCGCAGGAATACATCGAAGGCGCCAGGCTGCCCGCGGCGGCGTTCTCCGAGATCTACACCGCCAGGATGGAGTCGGCCGCAGAGGCCGCCGGCGCCAGCGAGACCCCCAAGAAGGTCGAACTCGAGCATGGCCTGGTCGAGAGCGCCGTGGTCAACACGGGCAACAACGCCGTGCGCCTCAACCTGCGCGACGACGCCAGCTCCGAGGGCAAGGTCGTCGCGGAGCTGGACAACGGCACGCCGCTTGAGGTGCTGCTCAAGGGCGAGGAGTGGTCGTTGGTCGAGGTGGACAAGAATACGAAGGGCTATCTGCTCGACAAGTACCTGACCTACACCAGTCAGAAGAGCACGGGCCCCGCCGCCGAGGACGACGAGGATGCCGAGGACGAGGCGCCGGACGGCACGTACACGGATACGTTCTCCGCGACCGTGTATGAGAAGTGCGTGGTCTACGACGTCGATTCGGACGACGCAAACAAGATCGGCACGCTCTCCAAGGGGACCAGCGTGACTGTGCTGTTCTCCGACGACGAGTGGACGCTGGTCGAATACAAGGGAAAGCAGGGCTACATTCAGAACGAATACCTGCAGTTCAACATGTGGGAAGAGTATATCTGATCCGGGAACGGATATGACAGGACGCTGCCGCGCACGGTATCGCGCAGGCAGCGTCCTTGTTTGGCCTTGTTTCACCACGCCAGTATCTCGTGCCCGTCCTCCGTCACGGCGACCGTGACCTCCCACTGCGCCGAGGGGGAGCCGTCCTCGGTATATATGGTCCAGCCGTTGTCCTCGTCCTCGAATATCTCCGGCCCGCCCAGGTTGATCATGGGCTCCACCGTGAACACCATGCCCGGCACCAGCAGCATGCCCTCGTCCTCCGGCTCCGTGTAGCCTATCCAGGGATCCTCGTGGAATTCGATGCCCACGCCGTGGCCGCCGATCTCGCGCACGACAGAGTAGCCGTTGGCCCTGGCGATGCCCGATACGGTCCTGGCCACGTCCGCCAGGGTGCCCCAGGGCTTCACGGCCTGCGCGCCCTTCAGCACCGCGTCGTGCGTGACTTCGACCAGCTTGCGCCACGCGGGGTCCACATCGCCCAGCATGAACATGCGCGAAGAATCGGAGAAGTAGCCGTTGAATATCGTGGAGCAGTCGACGTTCACGATGTCGCCGTCCTCGAGTATCGCGTCCTCGTCGGGTATGCCGTGGCAGACCTGGTCGTTCACGGATGTGCACACGCTCTTGGGATAGCCCTCGTAGTTGAGCGGCGCGGGTATGCCGCCCAGGGCCTTCGTCGTCTCATAGACGATGCGGTCGATCTCGATCGTGGGCATGCCTATGCAAATCTTTTCGGCCACGCGGTCCAGCACCTCGACGTTGCGCAGGCCGCTTTCGCGTATGCCGTCGATCTGCGCCTTTGTCTTTATCATGGCGCGCTCGGGCACCAGCAGCCCCTTCAGGCGATAGGATTCGACCATGTGGTCCAGCGCCTCGTGGCACTTCTTATACTTTTTTCCGCTGCCGCACCAGCAGGGATCGTTCCGGCTCAATATCGTCATAAGATCAGGCCCCTTTCGTGAATACAGTTTGCCATAACAAACTATGTTTCGACGAAAGGGGCCTTTATTCCTGCATACGCAAAGTTAAATGGGCATTTCGGCTGACGTGTCAGATCCTGAACCAGCGCGGCGTGTGTATCCTGCGTATGCGGTGCTTGTGCTTGGCGTGCATGATGACGTTCTCGACCAGCCCGATCGCCGCCAGGTTGGTCATCAGGTTGGAGCCGCCGTAACTGACGAAGGGGAGGGGTATGCCCGTGACGGGCATGAGGCCTATGACCATCATGATGTTTTCGAATATATGCGCCGAGAGCATGGCGACAGTGCCGAATATCAGGTAAGCGCCGTAGGGATCCTCGATGCGCACGGCCTGGCGTATCATGTGCGCGATCAGTACCAGGTAGGCCAGCACCAGCGACATGCCGCCCACGAGCCCGAACGATTCGCACACGATGGCGAATATGAAGTCGGTATGGTCGTCGGAGATGTAGCCAAGCGACGCAAAGCTGCCCGGCGACACGATGCCCTTGCCGAAAAGGCCGCCGGAGCCGATGGCGATCTGCCCGTTGATGATCTGCCTGGCCTCGTCGGGGAAATCCTCCGGGTGCAGCCACATCAGTATGCGCGTGACGCGGAAGCCGCTGTCGGAGGAGGACGAGTTGAGCATGTAGAACACCACAGGTATCACCAGCACCAGGAAGGCGGCCAGCAGCCGGACGATCAGCTTCCTGTTCGTGCCGGAGACGAACACCAGCAGTATGAACACGAACAGATACACCATCGCGGTGCCGAAGTCGGGTTGTATGATGATCAGCGCGGTGGGCATCGCCGCGTAAAAGGCCATCTGTATCAGCTCCGACATGTTCTGTATGGGCTTGCTGCGCATGGAGAACACCTTGGCGAAGCACATGATCATGGCGACCTTGCCGAGCTCGGACGGCTGGAACGAGCTCTCGCCGCCCACCGACAGGAACGCCTGCATGCCGCCGCGGCCCACCTGCGCCACGACCTTCGTGACGATCAGTATCAACATGTTGGCGATGTATATGCCCGTCGCCCACCTGCCGTAGAGCTGGTACATGGGGAACATGACGGCGGCCATGACGATCAGGCCCAGGAAGGCGTTGGTGAGCTGCCTTCCCGGGTAATAGGTGGACTGCGTCTCGAGCATCTCCATGATGCTGCCGGGGCGCTGTGTGACCTCTGTCGAGGTGGCCGAGAACACGCATACGATGCCGAACAACGTGATCAGCATCACGATGATGAACAGCGGCCAGTCGAAATAGCGCATCAGTTCTCTGTTCAGATGGTTGTCGCGCACGAACTGCCACTGCGATTTGACCCAGTTGGACAGCCTGTTGAGCTGGCTTCGGACGAAATTCTTCATTCTGCCATGGTGAACTCCGCGCTGACGGAGTTGGTCTCGGTATGCTGCATGGTCTCAAGGTAGTACTTGATCGTGGCGATGCCCGCCGGCGAGCAGTACGCGCCGGCATAGCCGTTCTGGATGTACACCACCACGACGATCTGCGGATGGTCGAGAGGCGCGTAGAACACCATCCACGCGTTGTTCTCGACGTCCAGGTCGGTCCTCTGCGAGGTGCCCGTCTTGGCGGCGATGTAGTCCACGTCGCCAAAGTACCGGGCCGCGGTACCGCCGTCCTCCATCGAGGTCACTTCCTCCATGCCCTCGCGTATCTTTTCGAAGTACAGCGTGGATGTGTAGATCTGGTTGGCGACGACGGGCTTTTTCTCTATGACGATGGAGCCGTCCGGCGCGATGATCTTGTCGACGATCTGCGCGTCGTACACCGTGCCGCCGTTGGCCACCGCCGACACGTACCTCGCGACGGCGATGGGGCTCACCTGCGTGATGGATTGGCCTATGGCAAGCATGATGGTCTCGTTCGCGGTCCAGTAAAGCTCCTGTATGTAGGTCGTGATGGTATTGCCCAGGTAGTGCGAGCTCAGATAGCTCTGCGGTATGTTCAGGTCGTACAGCAGGACCTCGCGTATGGGCTGCGCCCATTCGGCCTTGCGGTTGTAGCTCACGGCGATGTCCAGAAGCTTCTTGATCGCCTCGGAGATGCGCTCCTCGCTGTAGTCGATGTTCAGCTCCTGTCCCACGCTGGTGAGTTTGGAGCGTATCGCGCTTGCGGCGATCAGCGGCTTGTAGGTCGCCTGCTGGTTGATGGGCGTGTCCGGGTCGTACAGCATGTCCTGGTTGCCCACGAAGCTCGTGGTCTCGCCCGGCAGCTCTATGTTGGTCTTGCTGGTCAGCCCCAGCGCGGCCGCCCACTTGTATATGTTCGTGGAGCCCACGGCATAGCCGACCGTGTAGAAGAAGTAGTTGCAGGAGTTCTTGATCGCCTGCACGATGGTCTGGTTGCGGTGCGCGGCGATGTTCGTCGTCCAGCAGCGCGGCGCGTTCGTGGTGTCGATGCCCTCGCCGGTGAAGGAGCCCATGTCGGATATGCGCGTCTCCGTCGTGATCGCGCCCTCCGCAAGCCCCGCCAGCGCCGTGCACAGCTTGAAAATGGAACCGGGCGAGTCCTTTGACGAGACCGCGCGGTTGTAGAGCGGGTCGTCGCCCTCCTGCACCTTGTTCCACGCGCTCATGGAGATGGTGCCGCCGTTGAACAGCGAAAGGTCGTAGTCCGGATAGCTGACCAGGCCCAGCACGCGGCCCGTGTTCGGGTCCATGGCGACCATGGCGCCCGATGTCGCCATCTGTATCTCGGTGTCGTTCGCCGCGTACTCCGCCAGCACCTCGGCCTTGCGTTCGCGCCACTTTTCGTCTACGACGGTCTCTTCCTGCATGGCGTGTATGTCGTTGATCGTGCTCTCCAGCGCGTCGGCCATGACCTTCTGCAGGTCTATGTCTATCGTCAGCACGACGGAGTTGCCGTTCGTGGGGGCCGTGTAGTCCAGCTCGCGCACCACCTTGCCGCGCGTGTCGCGCTCGACCACGCGGCTGCCCTGGCGGTACTGTATGTAGGGGGAGAGCTGGCTCTCGAGCGAGGCCTCCACGCCGTCCGCGCCCACGAACGCGTCGTTGGGATAGCCCTGTGACTGGTATTCCTCCAGGCGCGCGGAGCTGATTTTCGATATGTAGCCGATCGCGTGGCACGCCGTGGTGCCCTGCGGATAGATGCGCGTGGAGCTTTCGGAGATCTCTATGCCGTCCAGCTCGTTGGAGCGCACCTCGATCTCGGAGACCGTCTCGAAGCCCACGTCATAGGCGATGGTGCAGGGCGTGGAGTTGTAGGCGTTCATGCGCGACTCCTGCCACAGCGCCAGTATCTTGACCTTCGTGTCGTCGTCCAGGTCGTCGGGTATGGCGTAGTTTTTGCAGAGCGTTTCGAACCACTTGTCCTCGGGCGTCCTGGACAGCGAGAAGTTGCTCGACCACGAGCGCTTGCGCGAGGCCTCGGCGGTCTCGGTCGCCGCGCCGGCGGCGAACACCCATTGGCCGTGCTCATCCTTGCGCATCCAGAAGTCGTTCACGGTGGACTTGCCGTTGGATTCGACCAGCTTTATGACGTCCAGCAGTATCTGCGTGTACTTCGCGCGGTCCGCCGCGTTCGTGCGCGAGGGGTCGCGGTAGAATGTGACGTTGTAGCTCAGACGGTCATAGGCCAGCGGGTTCATGTTGGTGTCGTATATCGTGCCGCGCATGCCGTAGAGCGTGATGGACTTCGTGGATTTGCTCGCGGCGGTCTCCGCATAGGCGTCGCCCTGCGTGCGCACCATGGAGTTCATGCGCCAGATTATCAGCCCGAACAGTGCAAAGAATATGAAGCAGAGCAGGCCGAGACGCCACAGGTACAGATGGTTCTTCGGATGGACGGGCGGCACGACCGACGATATGCGGTCGATATTGCGCTGGTGCATCCGCTTGATGGGCGCAGGTATCTTCAAAAGTGCTTCACCTCCTCATCGGGTGTGCGGGGCCTTGCCCGGTCGGCCTTTCCGTAGAACAGTCGCCTGATGGGCCGATAGAACAGCATCGTGAATACACCGGCCATCGCGGCGCGTATCAGTCCGTGCAGCAGGTACGGCCAGGCAAAGGAGTTGGTGACGAAGAAACGATAGATCACGAACACGAGCTCGCCCGCAAAGAACATGGCCGAGGCCAGCCCGCCGCGGCGAAGATAACGGCGCAGCCTGGGGCCCGATGCGTCCGTCTTTCGGTCGATGATAAGCCCCATGGCGAATCCGGTCAGCATGAACGGAAACGTCATGATGCCCAGCGTCCCGGTGCTGATGTCGATCAGAAGGCCGCCGATCATGCCGTAGAGCAGCCCGCGCAGGTTGCCCAGCAGCAGGGATATGCACATCACCACGGAATAGGTCAGCGGTATCGTATACGTGCCGTGATAGATGACGGGGATCACCGCGGTGTCCAGCAGCATGGTGACCACCGTCAGTATGGCGGGCCAAAGTCTTCGAAGCAATGGAAACCTCCGGATCTAAGTCAGAGTCAGTTCTCCGCCCAGGCGTCCTCGGGCAGCGGCTCTATGCGCACGTTGGGCGCTTCGGTCGCCTGCGCGTCGTCGCCGCTGGGGTATGTGAATATCTCTTCGGCCTGGTCGTCCGGCGCGGTGAGCGCGTCCGGATCGGGTTCGGGAGAGGGCGACGCGGTCGGCGCCGGCGTGGGCGTGGGCAGCGCGGCCAGATCGCCGTCGGCCTTTTCCACGACGTCGCGCAGCACGAGCACCTCCTCGATGTGCAGGAAGTCCGCATAGGGGCTGACGATGGCGTAGTTGCCGTCTGCGCCGGCGCTCAGGCTGACCTGCGTGACGGTGCCTATGGCGAGGCCTTTCGGGTAGACGGAGTCCGTGCCCGAGGTGACCACGACGTCGCCCGGCGTGACGGAGTTGATGTGGGGCAGGTAGTTGAGCGTGCACGTGGCGTCGTCGTCGCTGTCGGACGTGCCGCCGCGAAGTATGCCCTCGTCGCGCGTGCGCTGCACCAGGCAGCCAAGGCCGCTGCGCGAGTCTATGATCGTGCGGACGTTGGCGTAGTTCAGGCCGACCTCATACACGCAGCCGACAAGCCCGTCGCCGGTGACGACGGCCATGTCCTTCGTGACGCCGTGCATGGTTCCCTTGTTGATCGAAAAGGTCGAGAACCACTGGCCCGCGTCGCGCGCGATCACGCGCGCGTAGACCGGGTCCAGCGCGTCGTAGCTGTTCTTCGCGTCCAGCAGCGTCCTGAGGCGCTCGTTTTCGAGCATGGCCTCCTCGGCGGCGTTCAGCTGCATGGTCAGCTGGTCGTTCTGGCGCGACAGGTCAAGATAGGCCTGCTCGAGCTTGCCGTAGTTGCGCTGGTTGATGATGAACGTGCGCAGGCTGTTGGTGCCCTGCGAGAGCGCGCTCTGCACGGGCGACAAAAGCGACCCTATCGAGTTTTCGACGAAGGACACCTGGTCGCCCGTGCGCAGCACCAGCAGGAACACCGTGGCGGCGACCACCGCGATGATCAATATCGAAAGTAACACATTGCGCAGCGTGACGAGCCAGCGCCGTCGGCCGGTCCTGGGCGCCGCTGTTTTGCGCTGTGCGGGCTTTGCTTTTTTCGGCATGGATCGAAACTCCTCGTATCGAAGGAAGATGTCACAGGTCGAACATGCTGCCGGCCTGTATCAGGCGCTGTGCCAGCCTGTGGTCGGACGCCGCCAGGCACAGGCCGCGCGCGACGTCGTCCTGCGGGTTCTCGTTCATGTGTACGGGCAGGTCGAGCATCGTGCTCAGCTTCTCGCCCAGCCCGTCCAGCTGCGCGCCGCCGCCCGAAAGCCACACGCCGCGCTCCATGATGTCCTCGGCCATCTCGGCGGGCGTGTTCTCGAACGCCTCGCGTATGGTCTCCAACAGGTTCTCTACCGTGGGCTGTATGGCGTTGAACACGTCGCGCGCGGTGACCTCGACTGTCGCGGGCTTGCCCGTGCGCGCGTCGCGGCCGCGCAGCGAGGCGGTCTCGTTGTCGATGAACGCCAGGTCCTTTGCCGTGCCCATGTCGATCTTCAGATCCTCCGCCGTGCGCTGGCCTATGATCAGGCCCTTCTGCCGGCGTATGTGGCGCATGATCGCCTCGTCCACGGCCAGCGAGCCCGTGCGCGTGGAGCGCGAGGCCACGATCCCGCTCATGGAAAGCACGGATACCTCCGTGGTCGATCCGCCGATCAGCACGATCATGGTGCCCTTGGCGTCTTCCATGGGCATGTCCGCGCCCAGCGCGGCCGCCACGGTCGAGCGCAGCAGCGAGGCCTTCTTCGCGCCCGCCGCCTGCACCGTGCGCTCCAGCGCGTCAAGCTCTACGCGCGTCGCGCCCTGTGAGACCGACACGGCCAGCCTGCTGCGCTCCAGCGCGCGCCTGTGCCCCAGGGCCTTCTCGGACAGCGTGCGCAGCAGTGTCACCGCGAGGTCTATGTTGCCCACCGCCCCGTCCATGACGGGGGAGTGCAGCACCACGTCGCGGGGCGTGCGGCCCAACATCTGCCGCGCGTCGCGGCCTGCGGCCAGCACTTCTTCGAGGTCGTCGCGCAGCGTCAGCACATAGCTCGGCTCGCGCAGCACGATGCCCTCGTTCTCAAGACATATGGTCACATTGGCGGAACCCAGGTCGATGCCGACGCCGCCGCTTGAAAAAACGCCCATAGGAACCTCCCAGACTCAGAGTATGCCGAAATCCCGAAGCATATCGCCGACGACGTCGATGGGGAAGCCCATCACGTTTTCGAAGGAGCCGTCCAGGCGCGTGACGAATGCGCCCGCGCCGCCCTGTATGCCGTAGGCGCCGGCCTTGTCCATGGGCTCGCCCGTGGCGATGTAATCCGATATCTCGCGGTCGGACAGCTCCTTGAACGTGACGCCCGTGCGCGCCGACCGGAGCGCCATGCGCCCCGTCGACTTCTGCATCACGCACACGCCGGAGAACACCTCGTGCTCGCGCCCGGACAGGGCGCGCAGCATGCGGCGGGCGTCCGCCTCGTCCGCGGGCTTGCCCAGCGGCGCGCCGTCCAGGGACACCAGCGTGTCCGAGGCCAGCACAACGCCGCGGCACAG
>SVGK01000087.1 GCA_015056395.1 Clostridiales bacterium | reverse complement strand
GACGTTACGGAAGCGCCCGTTGCCACGGAGGAGCCCGCTGCGGTCAGTTATGACAGCGACGCGCCTATCGGCCATGAGGTCGGCCAGCAGCTGGAGGACTTCGCCCTGCAATGCTATGACGGTTCCGAGTTCCATCTGGCGGATACGCGCGGGAAGATCACCTTCATCAACCTTTGGGCAACCTACTGTACGCCCTGCATACATGAGCTTCCCTATTTCAGCGAGCTGTATGCGGCCCATCAGGAAGATATCGCCATGATCGCCGTGCACTCCAAGCTGGTGACGATGGACCCGGTGGCGTTCCTTTCCGACAAGGACTTCACAATGCCCTTTGCCACGGACACCGACGACGCGGTGACGAACATCGTGGGCGGCACGGGCACGCTGCCGCAGACCATCGTGCTGAACCGGAGGGGCGAGGTCATCTACAACCAGATCGGTTCCGTCACCCCGGAGGTGCTGGCGGCGTTGTACGACGAGGCGAACGAATAAAACAGCCGCAGCAGCGGGCGTATCGTAACGTCCGCTGTTACGACTTGCCGGGGAGAAGCCACAAAGACGGTGCCGGGAGGGTGAAGGCGAGTATGAGCACAGACCTGCTTTCGCTCTCCCGGCATTTCTATTCGTTTATGCCACCGCCAGATACAGCGCTTCTCCGTCAAAGAGCGCATCCGTTGTCCAGTTGCTGACCTCTTCTATGCCGAACAACTCCACCATGGCGATTCTTGGTAGCATTACACTGATGATTATCCGATTTCAATCTTCAGCAGAAAACAGCAGAAAACTGCTGAGCACTACACAGAACGGGGGATCATCCGGCTGATTGGCAGACTTCCAGGGAACTGTAGCCTTACATCATCCTAAAACGATTTTGTTACTCTTGGATGTGAAATTATACGATTGTCTTATCAAGGTTCGAACCGACTTCAATCCCTCAGCACACATCGCAGTACAATAATCATCTGTCATGCGATTCAGATCAATACGCTCTCACGCCGATACCGTGATTTCTTGCCCAACGACATGCATAGCTGTTCTCAGGCACTTCGAAGACTACGTATTCACTGCCGCTAAAAGCGTCGCTGGCTATGGACGTCACATAGGTTCCGGGTTCACCGAAGTCCCGATCGAGCACACAGGAATCTGCCATCCACCAGTCATTCCAGTGATTTGGGCTGCCGTCGCCCCAGTCAGTGGAGTCACGCCAGCGCATTGCTGTCGCGCCGGGAGCGTCAACGATAAAGTTGGCTGCCTCGCCAACGAGTACATTGTTATTCTCAAGTGTGAAGCTGTAGTTGACGCTGCCGGAGGCATTTTGTACGGTGAAGGGATGCTGTGCATCATCGCTTGCGGTGTAATTCGTCCCGTATGCCTGGACATCAAGCCGGTACATACGGTCGTCCTGGAAGTAGTCAGCAGGAACCATATATGTACCGGGACCATCGATCTGCTCGTCCAGAACGTACGGTTTCCCTTCGCCGATAGGCCAGACCCATACGCTGTACCATTCAGCGTGGTCGACGGCTTCGAAGGAGAAGGCGAAATCTTCTCCCGGAGCGATGCTGGAAGGCGCAGTAATGCTCGCAAGTTCCAGCTTATCGATGCCGGCGACGCGCACGGTCTGGCGGTTCTCGTACTCCTGTCCAGACGTGTCCCAGGCCTTTGCTACGATCTCATAATCTCCGTCCTCCCACGGAGCGGTGAGATCCACGTAGCATTCTTCGCTGTCAAAGATCTCGGGATACTCGCCCTCGTTTTCGAATTGCCAGCTCCACCCTATGGCCGTGTGTGCCATGCCCGGGGCATAGAAGCCTGCGCGTTTTTCCACGTTCGGTCCGTATTCGTTTGCGCCTGTGTCGAGATAGAGGTTATTGGATCCATCAAGGTAAACAATCCTGAAACCGTTCTTCAGCGCGGATTGACTAATCGTACTCCCGGTATTGCAATAGATGACGGGCGTGGATCCGGCAAATGTATTCACGGATGGATCGTCATCGGAGCGTTGATAGGAATAGGTTTTTTGGGGAATATGACCCTGATCGTACCGCAATCCGAGAAGGCATTAGTCCCAAGATAGGATTTAATCGATTCCGGTATCGTTATCCATTCAAGGGCGGAACAATACCTAAAT
Source organism: Clostridiales bacterium (assembly GCA_015056395.1). Classification (GTDB taxonomy): domain Bacteria; phylum Bacillota; class Clostridia; order Christensenellales; family Aristaeellaceae; genus Faecivicinus. Next base: position 7,615 of record SVGK01000087.1, on the reverse strand, counting down.
GAATAAGGGTTGATATATTGTACGAAAATTGCAGAGAGAATGACAAAGTTCATAGGAAAAACGTATGGCGCGGACTTCGAACACGACACCGTCAGGGGCTACATGGTCTCCAACTGGGCGACGTCCATCGCGGACAGCGCGCCGCAGACCCGCCAGCTCTACAACCTGACTGCGAGAAAATACCTGGGCTTCCTCTACGAAATGCAGTACATATCGTTCGACCTGCGCAACGCGCTGCCGAAGCTCCCGTCGCTTGAAAAGCAGTACGAGATACATCCCGAAAAGCGCCCCGACAAACAGGCGTACACGAAGGAACAGGTCAAAGCGATGCTGGATTTCCAGTGCAGGAGCAAGCTCGCGACGCTGAGGAACCGCGCGATGATCGCCACGCTGGTGTCCACGGGCTTGAGGGTCTCGGAGATGCTCTCTCTGAACATAGGCGACGTCCTCCTGACCGACGGAACCGCGATGATCCCCCGAAAGGGCACACACGGACACAAGGTCAAGGTCTTCATCCCCACGGAGCTTCATCCGGAGATCATGAAATACCTGCTTGAGCGGGAAAACAAGAATGAAAAGATGACGCCGGACTCTCCGCTCTTCGCCACCAGCAAGGGCAGGCGGATGACCGCCAAGGAGGTCTACGCCGCGCTCTCGTTCATAGAGAAATCGCTGGGCTATCCCACGGGCGTACACACGTTCCGCCACACGGCGCTTTCGGAGATCAGCCGCATAGCCGACCCCGCCACCGCCCGCGACATCGCCGGACAGAAGCGCATAGAAGTGACCAACCGCTATCTCCATTCCACGAATGCGGAAAAACAGACGGTCACAAGTCAGCTGACAAAAATCTTCCTGAGCGCTTGACGCTCATAACACAACTTCAAACCACCTGACTGCGGGACTCTGTGAACGACAATCACAGGGTCCTTGCTTTGCCATGAATGTATGCCAAATGATAGACAAATCCCGAAACGTCGTATTTCCCGTTTTCATAAAGCAATACGCGTGTTTTCTCGACCTCATCGATTCGGACGATACTTTATACGTTCACACCGTTCTATCTCCAAAACTCATGCCAACTGCTGCAAGAAATGGAGGAAATTTTCGAATGTCGAGACATACATCTCCGCTCCCCAAGTCCATGTTCGATTTTTATACGAAATATCCTCGTGAACAGCGCTCTTCCTGCCGCTCTCTCTACGACTGCGGACTCCTGACCGATGCGGAGTTCGCCGGTCACCCGCCCGCCCTCAAGGAAGCCGTGCTCGACCGCCTCGACAACGAAGAATGGATCGTCTTCCGCTACCTGCTCCGCCGCCCGTCGCCATGCCGCGTCGACTATGCGGAGATCGCGCCTGAACTTGGTCTGACGCCGAGAAGCGCGGTCAACATTACTCTTAACATTATGAAACGTCTTCAAAGTAAAGGATTTGTAAGTCATATACCGAGACATCACTTAGTAAAAGTGCTGTATGCAGACGTATTGTCCATGCGCGATATGCGAAAGAGTTCATGAACAGAAGATTTAACATATCTTCGATACGGAGTTTTTGCTGAAAATGCCAATATACATATACATAGGGACTGTTGAGCATGAAATGGACAGTAGCCAACGTTGGACGGTGTTCATCATATGGCCAGTGACCATGATTGGACGGTGTCCATCATATGGCCAGTGACCATGGCTGGTCAGCGTCCATCAAATGGCCGGTGACCATGGTTGAGGAGGTGAGCATGACATGGCCAGCGACCAACGTTGGATAGCTTGCAGTCGGGGCGTCACGCCGTCCATTCTGGATCCCAATTCATGTAAAGGAAATTGAAAATTTTGAATTTTAAGTTAAACAGAAGTTGTCCATGACCACATGGCCACCGTCCAGATCTTGGCGGTCTTGACAACCATGGCCACCGTCCAAGACATGCCAAGCTGACCGACCATGGCCACTGGCCATATAGAGAATGAACCCGACCAATAACGACCGTAGGGGCGCTCTTCAGCGCGCCCGACCAGCGCGCCTTGGTGCGCCCGAAAAAAGGAGGCAGATAATGGCATATTCGATCACAGGAACGACGATCCGCATGACGCGCGGAGACACCGTGCGCCTACAATTCGGCAAATTCGATGAAGACGGTGAACAGGTCTTCCCGGACAGCGGCGACACGGTACGGTTTGCCGCCAAGAGGAACGTCGCGGACGCAGAACCGTGCATACCAGCTCACTCCGCAGGAAGTCGCGCTTCTGCGCGACGCGAACAACGTCTTTGCCGATACGGGCGACACGACACTGACGTACCGGCAGGACGTCGCCATGCTGCTCAACAAGCTACAGGAACAGGTCATCGCACTGAACGCTGCCGTCGCCAATTCATAATGCATAAGGAGGAATCATCATGTACGAATTTCTGAAGTCTGTCATTACGAGTCACGCTTATACCGACCTGACTGCCATGACCGCCAAGGTCGACAAGGCATGGGCGTTCGGAGCCATATCCGACGACGAGCGCACTGAACTGCTTGCCATGCTGCGCGCCGAAGAACCGCGTTACGACATCGACGTGCAGGGCGAGATCGCAAAGCTCTGGGCTGCCGTCAAGGAGCTTCAGGCACGCCCGTATCCCGAACCGACGCCCGAACCTGAACCCGAAGACATCCCCGACTGGGTGCAGCCCACCGGCGCGCACGACGCCTACAAGACCGGCGACAATGTGCGCTACAACGGACACATCTACCAGAGCACCATTGACGGCAACGTCTGGGCACCCGACGTCTAGCCGGCTGGGTGGGAGATGATCGAATGATGAGCGTATGGCATCTGGGATCCGTATGGCATCTGGCGTGGACAAATCATCCGTTTTCGAATACCTGAATCAACATGATTCAAATCCGAATCAAAACGTTGAAAATCGCTAATCAAAGTGATATTTGAATCCGACCCCACTTCACGACCCAACTCATCAACGCTTTAAGGAGGCCAATCATGATGAAGAGCGTGAGTACGAGCACCAAGAGCACGAGCAGCAAAGCAGCGAACACCAATCCCATGAACACGACCACCGCCCCCATACATATGCGGTGACTGCGGCGAAGTGTTCGATGAATCCGAGATCATCACAAGGTATGAGCATCACGAGCATGGGGCAAGCCCTTCAAGGAGACATATGATTGCTGCCCAAGGTGTTACGGTTTAGCCCTGTTGGAATTCGGCGAAGCCAAGAACGAAGAAGATTACGAAACTGATTAAAACATTACAAAAGTATTTCGGAACTGCTGCTCATCTGTCTTGGGCGGCAGTTCCGCTCATCCTGCGAGGTTGAAAAGCATGAGAAAAAGAAGTACAATAGCGACGGGTGCTATTGGCGTTCTGCGCAACCGACTCGATACAGGAGGTAATCGTATGCAGTCCGCAGCGCAGACGCCGTCAATCAGAGAACAATCGATCAGCATGAAGACCTTGTTAGGGAAGGGATGTGAGAAATGGCTGTACCGATACAAGCAAAACTCCGTCAAGAAAGGAACGTTCAAGCGGCTTGAGACATCGCTGATATTCATGAACCGATACTACGTATCTCAAGTCCGGCTCATGGATCTGCGAACAGAAGACGTTCAGAATTATATCAACCAGATGGCTGAGGATGGTTACGCTCTGACCACGATAAAGAAACAGTATAACCTGATAACAGGCTATATCAAGTTTCTATTAGGAGAAGGCGCTCCGATCCACCCCGTCTACCTGAACGTTAAGCTGCCAAATGAAGACACCATTGTTCACAAAAAGAAGGAGATCGTCTCATACTCCAAGCCCGAAGTCAAAAGGCTGACGGCTGTATGCGAGGCATCCGACGACTTCGCCGCCAGAGCGGCTATCCTTCTGATGGAGACAGGGATGCGCGTGGGCGAACTGCTGGCGTTAAAATGGGAAGACGTCAAATGGGATCGTCAAGCCGTCTTCATCCACAGGACGCTTGTCAATCATCAGAGTCGCGTCGAGCAGATCATTCAGGACAGCGCCAAGTCGAGAAGCAGCAATCGAACGATACCACTCAGCACGAAAGCCATGAAACTGGTCTCTCAAATGTTCGACGAGGCTTCATCGACCGATGGATTGATATTCCCATTGCCGGACGATCCGAATGAGTCCATCGGCTACAATGCACTGCGAGCGCATCTGCAAAAGCTCTGCAAGGAAGCTAATGTTAAATATTGTGGACTACACGTCTTCAGGCATACTTTCGCCACGAATTGCTACTATCGCGGAGTGGATATCAAGATGCTGAGTAAGTTTCTCGGTCATAGTTCAGTATCCGTGACATACAACACCTACATCCACCTCTACGGCGACACGCTTGAAGCCTTAAGAGAAGTTGTTATGTGAATATGAAGAGCTTGTCTAAAATAGAAATAGTGCAAGCCACTCTCCACAGCAACTTGCACTAAAACCAAGCAGGGGCAGAAGGATTCGAACCCTCAACAAAGGTTTTGGAGACCCACGTGTTACCATTACACCATGCCCCTACGTCTTGGCAACGGTGATATTATAGCGCAAGCCGGCCCGTTTGTCAACAGGAAATTTTGGAAAAGATCGCCCGTGCACAGGCAGGCGCAGGAGGCCCGCCCCGTTGCTTCCTGCGCATCGACCTTGAATGAAGCGCCTGCACTGCGGGCCTTCTTCACGCGGTCCGCCGCAGCGTGTAAATGCGTTTAACAAATGTGTCTAATGCACTGCCCGCGTCATGAAACTGTCAAAACCATACGGAAAACGTTTTCGTTGCGTTATTATCGTTCACGTGGATTATGCCGTATGTACAAAAACTTAAGATTAAGCGTGATAATTTCTTACAAACGCAACGTTATGCGTGTTGACGTGTTCTTTGAAATGTGATAATGTTTAGTTGCATCCCGGGCAGGCCGTGGCCGAAGGCTCAGCGATACGCGCCTTGTAAGCAACGCCTGAGGCGGACGCCTGCCGCATGAGGATCCGTACCAAATACAGGAAACGGGGGGTATTGCATGGCAAAACAAGCCAAGATCTCGGCTGATCCCAATGCATCCGATCGCTCGCTCGGCAAGCGGATATTGGGCAGCTGGCAGCTGTACTTGCTGCTGATCCCAGCGCTGGTATGGCTTATCCTTTTCGCGTACTATCCGATGTATGGCCTGGTGATCGCCTTCAAGGATTTCAAGATCCGCGCGGGCATACTGGCCAGCCCTTGGATCTCACCCTGGTATAAGCACTTCACGGATTTCTTCTCCACCAGCATAGCACAGACCACCATCGTGAACACGATACTGCTGAGCGTGTATCAGCTGCTGTTCTCGTTCTGGGTCCCGGTCGTGTTCGCGCTGCTGCTGAACCAGATCCGCAATGACAAGGCGCGCAAGACCATTCAGACCATCTCGTACGCACCGTACTTCCTGTCCAACGTCGTTCTGGTGTGCATCATCTCGGTGCTGTTCTCCTCTACCGGCGTCATCAACAATATCATACAGTCCACGGGCGGCAAGATCCGCAACTTCACCTCCGAAGCGCAGTACTTCCGTCCCCTGTACATAGGCTCGACCATCTGGCAGTCGATGGGCTTCAACGCCATCATCTACATCGCGGCGCTTACGGGCATCTCTCCCGACCTGTACGAGGCCGCGCTGATCGACGGCGCGAACAAGTTCCAGCGCGTGTGGTACATCGACCTGCCGCTGATCATGCCCACGGTCATACTGATGTTCATACTGGCGGTCGGCAACATCATGACCATAGGTTATGAGAAGGCCTGGCTGATGCAGGCTGGCGGCAACACCAGCGTGTCGGAGATCATCTCGACATACGTGTACAAGACAGGTCTTCAGTCGGCGCAGTACTCGTTCGCTACCGCAGTCGGCCTGTTCAACTCCGTCGTCAACTTCATCATACTGGTATTGGCGAACTTCGTAGCGAAGAAATCCGCCGACATCAGCATCTTCTAAGAAGGGAGGATTCAACCATGGCAAAAGCTGTGAACAAGAAAAGTAGCAACACACCAGGCGCCATATTGAATGCCGCCCCGACCAAAGGCGACCGGATATTCGACGTGATCAACATCATCATCATGGTGATACTGTGCGTCATCATCGTCTACCCGCTCTACTACGTCATACTGGCGTCCATCACCGATCCCAAGATCGTCAACACCGGAAAGATGCTGTTCTATCCGGAGGCCCCGTACTTCAAGGGCTATCAGGAGGCGCTGACCTATCCGTCGCTGATCTCCGGCTACAAGAACACCATACTGTACACCTTCCTGAACGCGGTCGTGGCGCTGGCGTGCACCATCCCCGGCGCGTACGCCCTCTCCCGCAGGGACCTGCCCGGCCGCAGGCCGATCATGTTCCTGTTCACGTTCACGATGTTCTTCTCCGGCGGCATCATCCCGATGTTCCTGACCATCCGCAGCCTGAAGATCTACAACACGGCGTGGGCACTGGTGCTGCCCGCAGCGGTCAGCGTGTACAACCTGATCGTGTGCCGCTCGTTCTTTGAGAGCACGCTGCCGCACGACCTGCTCGAAGCCGCGCAGATCGACGGCTGCAACGACCTGCGCTTCTTCTTCCAGATCGCGGTGCCGCTCTCCAAGACCATCATCGCCGTCATGCTGCTGTACTACGCCACGGCCATGTGGAACACGTTCTTCAACGCGCTGATGTTCATGCAGGACGACAACAAGATGCCCCTGCAGGTCGTGCTGAGGAACCTGGTGCTATCCAATCAGCTGTCGGCCTCGGCCTCCGGCGCGGAAGCCGCCGAGAAGCAGAAGCTGGTCGACCAGCTCAAGTACGTCATCATCACCGTGTCCGCGGTGCCGCTGATGATCGTATACCCGTTCGTGCAGAAATACTTCGCCTCCGGCGTCATGCTGGGCGCGGTCAAGGGCTAATGCGCGTTCGACCCCAAGTGTACCGAGCTCACGCGGTCCGTGAGTAAAAATATCGACCCAATAATAGGAGGAATGCCCCATGAAAAAGGTAGTCTCCCTGCTCATCGCCATGATGCTGGTGCTGAGCGCGCTGGCCATCTCCATGCCCGCGTTCGCCGAGTCCGGCTATCAGCTGAGCCCCAAGACCCAGGAAGCCGTCGACGCCGGCCTTGTCGTGCTGGATGGCAGCCAGGGCACCACGATCATCACCGATCCCGATGCCTTTGAAGCCAAGTATGGCAAGATCAGCATGCTGTTCGTCAACAGCGCCAGCCGTAAGGTCCCGGTCGAGGAGCTGGCCATGGTGCAGCGCTGGGAAGCCGACACCGGTGTCCGTTTCGACTGGCAGTCCATCCCCGCTGACGGCGCGCAGGAGAAGATCAACCTGATGCTGACCTCCGGCGAAAAGCTGCCTGACGCCTTCTGGAACTTCGGCGACGGCAAGTCCACCACCATCGTCGTCAACGCGCTGGGCCAGGACGTGTTCATGCCCACCGAGGACCTGATCGCTGAGTTCATGCCCACCCTGACCAAGGTCCTGGAGGACAACCCGAACTACAAGGCGGAAGTCACCGCGCCTGACGGCCACACCTACGGCTTCCCCTACATCGAGCAGATGTTCGGCCTCGTGCTGACCCCCGGCCCGCTGCTCATCAACGAGAACTGGC
>SVGK01000086.1 GCA_015056395.1 Clostridiales bacterium | reverse complement strand
CAGATTCGCATGCCTGTCAAATATCATCAGCGAACTTTTTCCCTTCAGATATCCCATTGCTTACGCAACTGATATCTCTGCCCGCAGTTCTCCGTATATCACTTGCCGCCTGTACTTCGGTGCAAATACCACATGATACTTGCATTTCCACTTCGTATGTGCTAAACTATCGTTGTCCTTCATGGACTTGCCTCCTTCGTTTCCTGATGCGGTTGGCAGACCTTCATCATTTTTCCGAAGGAGGACCTTTTTGTCCATAGCTAAAGCTCTTTTGCCCACCAGCATAGCTGGTGGTTCTCTGTTTTACAAAAGACAGGGGCAGCGCGCCCGACCGGCGCGCTGCCCCTTCGGCTATTGATTCTGAATTCTGAATTCCTAATTCTGAATTTTAATTCTGGATTCTCTTCTCCGCCTCTTCGATCCTTCTTATCGTCTCTTCCTTCCCCAACAGACAGGCGATCTCGAACGCGCCGCCGGGCGTGGACATTCGGCCTGATATGGCGATGCGCATGGGCCAGAGCACCTGGCCGTTCTTCATGCCGCTTTCGGGTATCGCCGCCATCACCACGTCGTGCAGGTCCTCCTCCGTCCAGCTGTCTATCCCTTCCAGCACGGGCTTCACGAAAGCCAGCGCCGCCTTCGCGCTCTCCAGCGTGGACTTCTGCTTTTTGTTGACGTAGAGGTCGAGCTCGTACTCGGGCATCTCAGCAAGGAAATCCACCATGCCGGGGATCTGGTTGAACACCTCGGTGCGCGCCTGCAGCAGCTGTCCCAGCCGCGCGAAGTCGAACTTCTTTGGGTCCAGCGCCTTTTCAAGCCACGGCGTCGCCTTTTCGAGGAACTCCTCGGGCGAGAGCTTGCGGATATACTCGGCGTTGAACCAGTTGAGCTTCACCGTGTCGAATATGGACGGCGACTTGCTCAGGCCCTCCAGGTCGAACACCTCTTCAAGCTCCTTGAGCGTGAAGAACTCGCGCTCGCCGCGCGGGCTCCAGCCCAGCAGCACCATGTAGTTGATTATCGCCTCGGTCAGATAGCCCTGGTTCAGCAGATCCTCGAACGACGGGTCGCCCTTGCGCTTGGAGAGCTTGCGCTGCGCGTTGGCCATCACGGGCGTCAGGTGCACGTATACGGGCGGCTTCCAGCCGAACGCCTCGTAGAGCAGGTTGTACTTGGGCGCGCTGGACAGGTACTCGTTGCCGCGCATCACGTGGGTGATGCCCATCGTGTGGTCGTCTATCACGTTTGCGAAGTTGTACGTGGGCAGGCCGTCGGCCTTGATCAGCACGTTGTCGTCCAGCGTGTCGCAGTCGACCTCGACGTGGCCGTAGATCACGTCGTCAAAGCCCGCCTTGCCCGTGGTGGGCACGTTCTGGCGTATGACATAGGGCACGCCCGCGTCCAGCTTCTGCTGTATCTCCTCCTTAGAGAGGTGCAGGCAATGCTTGTCGTACTTGAACGTCTCGCCCTTCTTCTCGGCCTCGGCGCGCGCCTCGTCCAGGCGCTCCTTCGTGCAGAAGCAGTAGTAGGCGTGGCCGGACTCGATCAGCTGTTTGGCATAGGGCATGTACATCTTCTTGCGCTCGGACTGCACGTAGGGGCCGCAGGGGCCGCCCACGTCCGGGCCCTCGTCATGGGTGAGCCCGGCGGTCTTGAGCGACGTGTAGATCAGCTCTACCGCGCCGGGCACCTCGCGCTCCTGGTCTGTGTCCTCGATGCGCAGTATGAACTTGCCGTGGTTGCGGCGGGCGTAGAGATAGGTGTAGAGTGCGGTACGCAGGTTCCCCAAGTGCATATAGCCCGTGGGACTCGGCGCGAATCGGGTGCGAACTTCCATGCTGCTCATCAATCCTCCAGGGAATCGTCGATGTCGAACGAGAATATCGTGGTGTAGTCGTACTTCTCACCGGCATACAGCACGCTGTCGGGGAACTCCGGATGGTTGATGGAATCCGGCGCGAACTGAGTCTCCAGGCAGAAGCCCTCGCGCGGCGTGTAGGGGCGGCCGCAGGAGCCGGGGTTCACGCCGTTCAGCATGTTCGCGCAGTAGAACTGCACCGCGGGCATGTCCGTGAACACGGTCATGCTGCGGCCGGACTTCAGGTCGCGCACCTCGGCGGCGACGTTCAGGCCGAACTCGTCATCGTTGATGTTGAAGTTGTGGTCGTAGCCCTTGCCGAAGGACATCTGCTCGTCGGTGTCGGTGGCCTTCAGGCCGTCGCCTATGCGCGTGAACTTGCGCAGGTCGAACGGCGTGCCCGTCACGTCGCGCTGCTCGCCGGTGGGTATGCAGTCCGCGTCGACCACGGTGAACGTGTCGCAGTTCAGGCGGATGTAGTGGTCCTCTATGGAGCCGGAGCCCTCGCCGGAGAGGTTGAAGTAGCTGTGGTTGGTCAGGTTGCACAGCGTGTCCTTGTCGGAGACAGCCTCGTACTGTATGACGAACTCGTTGTCGTCGGTGAAGGTATAGGTGACCATCACGCGCAGCGTGCCGGGATAGCCCTCCTCGCCGTCCGGAGAGGTGTACTTGAGTATCAGCTTGTCGTTGCAGATGCCCTCGAGAGGCGTGACTTCCCACATCTTGCGGTCGAAGCCTATGTCGCCGCCGTGCAGATGGGTCTTGCCGCCCTCGTTCTTCGCAAGCGTCAGCTCCTGGCCGGACACGGTGCATTTGCCGTTGGCGATGCGGTTGCCCACGCGGCCGATCAGCGCGCCGATGTAGCCGGTGACGGGGGAATAGCCCTCGACGGAGGGATAGCCCAGCACCACGCTGGCCAGCTTGCCGTCGCGGTCGGGCACATTGATCGCGCGGATGATGCCGCCGAAGTCGGTGATCTCGACCGACGCGCCGGAGGCGTTGGTCATCGTGTACAGCTTGGCCTCGCGGCCATCGGGCGTGACGCCGAAGGGCTTGACTGAAATGCTCATGAGAGGTGTCCCCTTTCATATCAAAGTTTGGCACTATTGTACACCGAAACGCGGAATGTTGCAAGTGAAATTCGGAATTCAGGGCATGGAATTCGAAATCGATGCCGAGCAGTCATGTACGTGCTGATATCACGCTGACAGAGGCGGTAACAACTTGTGGGTTCGCTGCACTTGGCAGTAATCGCCCACAGCCGGACTTTCGCCGGTTAGTTGTACCCATGCTCGACATCTCCAGCAAGAAGGAGCCGCCTCGTTCGAGACGGCTCCCTGCCGATATGTCAGAACCTCAGCGTGATCTCGCCCTCGTCGCCGGGCTCGGCCTCGTCGATCGTGACGTGCAGCTCGCCTTCGCTCACCCAATCGTAGTGCAGCTTGGCGTTCGTCTCCACGCCCAGGTATATCGCGCCTTCGCTTTCGGCCCGCGTGTCGTAGAACAGCCCCAGCATCTTGGGGTACATCGTGAATACGTAGCCGTAGGCACCGCGCGGATAGCCTTCCTCTTCGAGATCCTCCTTCGCGCCTTCGATGTTTTCAAGCCGTGTGTCCATGCGGCGTATCATCGCCTGCGCGCTCTCCTCGTCCTCGCCGCCCGTGTCGACCTGCCGAAGCACCACCGCTTCGCGCCCGCCGGGCGACGCGACCGTGCGCCTGTACTGCGGATAGAACAGCGCGCCGTACTGCAAAAGCCTCGCCGCCAGCAGCGTGCCGCCCAGCAGCAGCGCCAGCACGCACACCGCGCGCACGAACGTGCGCGTGACGTTGGCGCGCACGCGCTTCGTGAGCGCGAACGCCCCCAGGCCCAATAGCAGCATCAAAAGCACCAGGCAGCCGATCAGGTTGAACTCCTGCTGGAGCAGCTTGATGCCCATGCGGTCGAGCGCCGTCGTGATCGTGAGCAGCACGCCCAGCGCTATGCATATCCATAATGTCAGGCGGCCGCCCGTCACGGTGATCGCCCTTCTGCCCTTTGGCGACGGACTCATGCGTACACGCCCGCGTCATGCAGCGCCTTGAGCGCTTCGACGACCCTCGGCCTGTCCTCCGGATAGGTCACGCCGAACCACTGCGCGTCCGTAGGCAGTATCTTCACGGAGATCTTGCCCGCGCGCAGCTGCTCGTCCACGAACGTGGGCAGCAGGTACTCCGCCTTCAGCTCGCCTTCGGGGATGTTCGCGACGAAATCGCGGAAGGAAACGTCCATGGCGTCCATCACGCTCTTGTCGAAGCCCCAGAAGTTCATGCTGACCAGGTTGTCGTTGGAGAGCTCTTCGGCGCACTTGCCGTCCTCCATGCGCATGATGCGGCCGTCCTCCAACAGGCGCACGTCCTTGACCTCGCGCACGGACTTGAGATAGCCGTTCTCGCCCATGCATATGCCGCGCGTGACGCCGCCGTGTATGCTCACGGTCTGGCCGATCTTGAAGCCGACCATCGCGGCACGGCCGGGCTCGTCGCTCTCGGTCAGGTAGTCGTGCATGAGCTTGAAGGGCTCGGTGCCATAGTAGTCGTCGGCGTTCAGCACGGCGAAGGGACCGTCCACATAGGGCTTTGCGCACAGCACCGCGTGCACGGTGCCGAAGGGCTTCGTGCGGCCCTCGGGCACGACGCCGGGCACGGAGGAGAAGTCCTGTATGGCATAGCAGAACTCCATGTCGCCCGCATGGCGGCGCTCCACGATCTCCTCAAGCTGCTCCTTCAGGTCCTTGCGGATGATGAACACCACCCTGTCGAAGCCGGCGCGCTTTGCGTCCGTGATGGAGTACTCCAGTATGAACTCGCCGTGCGGGCCCATGCCCTCGACCTGCTTCGCACTGCCGTAGCGGGATGCCATGCCCGCCGCCATGATGACCAGCGTCGTCTTCATGATGATAGCCTTCTTTCTTGATGTGATTAATTTGATCGTTCCTTACCGTTTGTCGGTGCTCCCCATGCCGCCCGTGCGCTTTTCGGCCGCCTCGTCGTCCTCCGTGATGCCGAACGGCACGAAAAGGCCCTGCATGACCGCCTCGCCCGCCCTGACGACGAGCGTCTTCCCCTCGCGCGAATCGTTCGTGAGCTTCATGTGTATGTGGCCCTCGTTCTTCGCGCCGAAGTAATCCTGGTCGATCACGCCCACCGTGTTGTTGAGCTGCAGCCTGTATTTGAAGCCCAGGCTGCTGCGCGGCATGAGCAAAAGCACCCAGCCTTCGTCCATGCGCACGCGCACGCCCGTGGGCAGAAGTATCGTCTCGCCGGGCGCGAGCGTGAAGTCGGCCGGGGAGAAGAAGTCATAGCCGGCGGACCCCGCCGTGCCGCGCGCGGGCAGGCGTATGTCGTCGGGAGGATCTCCCTTCAGGCCTGCGGCCCGCCAGTCGGCCGCGAACTGTGCCGCGGAAACGCGGTAAAAGCGTGCGATGCTCTGCATAAGTCCTTCCCTGGATGTGTCGGTCTTCTTTCCATGATATGATAGCAAAGCGCGGCATGTTTGTCAACGGAAATTTGCGTCGCTGCGGCCGCATCACGGGGCCGCGGCCGTCAGAAGCCGGCCCAGCTCTCCCAGGCGGAGCCCACGCTGTCCGTGTTCGGATCGTGCTCCTGCACGTTCACGGTGATGGTCGACACGTAACCGCTCTTGAGCTGCACGGACTGCGCGCCGCCGGAGAAGGTCATGATCTCGTAGTATCCGTCCTCGCCGAACGAATCCTCCTCGCCGTACCAGTGCTCGCCCGTGCCGTCCTTTATGACGTAGGTGCCCGCAGGCAGCCGCGTCACGGCCTCGCCCGTGCCGCCTATGAACATCGTGCGCGCCAGCGTGCCGTCCGTGGTGTATATCTTGATGAATATCGCCTTGTTGTCGTAGCTGTTGAACTTCACATGCAGCTCGGTCGCGCTGCCACTCACGGCATCGTTCCGGTATAGCTCGCCAGTCTTGGGCCAGGACTGCGCGCACAGAGCGACGCGCGCCTCCCAGTCGCCGTAGCCGCTGTATCGGAAGGCCTCCTTCGCTCTGCCGTAGTAGCCCTTCATGTAGAACACGCAGGCCTTCCTGTAGAGATACTCGTCGCCCAGCTCATCTTCGAACAGCGCGTCCGCTGCCTGTTCGTCCTTGAGCATGAGCAGCATGGGCATGAGCTCCGCGTAGCCCTTCGCGTCCAGCTGCGGCGTCACCTTGAGCCCGAAGCCGCTCTGCACGGCGTTGAGCGCGTTCATCGTCGCGGCGTCCGCCGTGCCGGTCGCCTGTATGTCCTGGCCGAAATCGATCAGCGTCTGCTGCACGCTGCGCACGATCTCGCCCTTGCTGTTGAGCGCGACCGGCGGCGTGTTCTGAAGCGCTGTGTAGGTGAAGCGGTACACGCCGTTGCCCAGCGCGTCGAACACCTGTTCGAGCGTATCGTCCTCCTCGTCCGCCTCGGGCGCGGCCTCCTCCGGCGCCTCGGCGGGCAGCTCCTCCTCCATGCGCCACAGCAGTACCTCGGCCGACGGGTCCTCCCAGGGGATCAGCCACACGGCCTGAGGCAGCTCGTCGCGGTCGAAGCAGAAGGTGTGCGAGGCGTCCGCGTTCACGTACACGGACTCGGCCTCGATCGTCTCTCCATCGAAATCGGCGCTCAGCCACGCCACGCACGCGAGCTGGCCGTCCTTCATGTAAAACGCGTTGCCCAGGCCGCCCACGGTCACGGCCGCTTTTTCGTCGATCAGCTCCTTCTCGAGGAACACCACGCTGTAGTCCTCGCCGTCGAAAGATATGTCCGCCGCGCCTTGCTCGGCGCAGGCCGCCGCGGCGCACAGCATCATCGCCAGCACCAGCAAAAGCAATCTCTTCATGGAACAGCCCTCCTTGTCTGTCATTCGGGTCGATCATGTGCTGTTTGAGTGTATGACGTGCATCGCAGGCGGTCACCTCGCTTTTGACCGAAATACTTTCGTTAAATATTCTTTGCGACGCGTGGTTTTTCCTGCTACAGCTGCATTCATTTATTGGATTAATCAAGGATGTCTATGTACGGCACAGAGATCTGTCGAAGCGGGAACTGTTCCGACACCTTAACGGCCCGATATCGTATAATAGGAGCGACCAAAGAAAAAACGCGGACGACAGCGTCCGCAACGACGAGGGGTGGATCGATATGGATATCATGACGATCGTGCTCGTGGCAGTCTGCGTCGTCGCCATGGGCGTCGCGGCGGTCATGAGCTACAGGCGCTGAAGCGTCATCCAAAGGGGGCGGCCTCGAAGGAGGCCGCCCCCGCGTATATCAAAAGGCGCTCTTGTCGTCGGACGCGCCCGTGTCCGCGCCGCCGTCCATGGCGGCCTTCACCTGCTCCATAGCCTCCCTGACCGCGCGTATGTCCTCGTCCGTCATCTTCTCGGGCTTCAGCTTCGCCGTGCGCTTCACGAGCGCCGCGACCTCCTGCTTGAGCTGCTTCTTTTGCGGCTTGTCCATCTGCCTCGTCCTGTCCGAAAGCATCTTTTCCGCGTCGAAGGCGAGCTTTCTCGCGTCGTTCAGCGCTTCCGCCGCCTCGCGGTAGCGGCTGTCGTCGCCAAAGTACATCTCCGCGTCGCGTATGGCCTTGTCGATCTCCGCGTCGGACATCCTGTCGTTCGCGGTGATGGTGATGCTCTGCTCCTTGCCGGTGGACAGGTCGCGCGCCGACACCGTCAGTATGCCGTTGGCATCGATGTCGAACGTGACCTCGATCTGCGGCACGCCCGCCATGGCGCGCTGTATGCCGTTCAGCCGGAACTTGCCGATCGTCTTGTTGTCCCGCGCCATGGGCCTCTCGCCCTGCAGCACGTGGATCTCGACGGAGCGCTGGAAGGGCGCGGTGGTCGAGAATATCTGGCTGTGGTGTATGGGCAGGCGCGAGTTGCGCTCGACCAGACGGGTCGCCACGCCTCCCACCGTCTCTATGGAAAGGCTCAGCGGCGTCACGTCCAGCAGGAGTATGTCGCCCTTCGTCGCCAGCGCGCCGGTGCCCGAGAGTATCTCCGCCTGCACCGCCGCGCCCTGCGCCACGCACTCGTCGGGGTTTATGCTGCGCGACGGGTCCTTACCCGTGAGCGCGCGCACCTTCTCCTGCACGGCGGGTATGCGCGTGGAGCCGCCCACCAGCAGCACGCGCCCCAGGTCCGAGGGCCGAAGCCCCGCGTCGCTCAATGCGCTCTGCACGGGCCCCGCAGTGCGGTCGACCAGGTCAGCCGTCAGCGCGTCGAACTTCGCGCGCGTCAGCGTGGCCTCCAGGTGCGCCGGCTGGCCGCCCACCTGCGTGAGGTAGGGCAGGTATATGTTCGCCTGCTCCGTGCCCGAAAGCTCCTTCTTCGCCTGCTCTGCCGCCTCGCGTATGCGCCCCATCGCCGCGGGGTCGCGCGCAAGGTCCGCGCCGTACTGCCGCTTGAACTCGGATAGCAGGTACTGCGCCACGCGCTCGTCGAAGTCGTCGCCGCCCAGATGGTTGTCGCCCGAGGTCGCCAGCACCTCGATCACGCCGTCGCCGATCTCTATGATCGACACGTCGAACGTGCCGCCGCCCAGGTCATACACCATGATCTTCTGCGGCAGGCCGTTGTTGAGCCCGTACGCCAGCGCCGCGGCGGTCGGCTCGTTGATGATGCGCAGCACGTTGAGTCCCGCGATGCGGCCGGCGTCCTTCGTCGCCTGGCGCTGTATGTCGTTGAAGTAGGCCGGCACGGTGATGACCGCGTCGGTCACCGCCTCGCCCAGGTAGCTCTCCGCGTCCTTGCGCAGCTTCGAGAGTATCTGCGCGGAGATCTCCTGCGGCGTCCAGTCCTTGCCGTCGATGCGCTTTTTCCAGCTCGTGCCCATCTGTCGCTTGATCGAGGCGATGGTGCGGTCCGGGTTGACCGCGGCCTGCCTGCGCGCGCCGGAGCCTATCAGCCGCTCGCCCCGCTCCGTGAACGCCACGACGCTGGGGGTGGCGCGCTCGCCCTTGTCGTTTGCTATGATGACGGGATGTCCGCCTTCGACGATGGCCACGCAGCTGTTCGTGGTGCCGAGGTCTATGCCTATCGCCCTTGCCATATGTCACACTTCCTTATGTATCGATATCAGATGAAGAACCAGAACAGCCCGAAGCCGAACAGCCTGAACATGACGCGCGCCACGAGCAGCGCGCCCACGAGCCTGAGCACCAGCCTGAACGGGTCGATCACGGTAACGGGCGTCCGCCTCTGTTGATCGCGGTATGCGGAGTAGCTGTACTGCCACGCCTGCTGTTGCCCCGTGTAGGGCCGCCCGTATGTCGTGCGCGCGCCCTGCCAGGCGCCGTAGTCCGGCGCGGCCTGCTTCTTCCATCCGCCGGGGCGCGTCAGCATGTCGTACGCCTCGTTGATCTCCTGCATGCGCCGGTTCGCCTCCGGATCGTTCGGATGCAGGTCCGGATGGCACTCCTTGGCGAGCCTGCGGTAGGCGCGCTTGACCGTTTCCGCGTCCGCGCCCTCCTGCACGCCCAACACCCTGTAGGGATCCTTGACCATCGTGTCATCCTCCTTTATAATGATGCCGTATCCCGGTGTGACTAAATTATCGCACCGAAACAACAACCGAATATGAATTGTCGTGGAACGATCTGTGACAAAGGAGGGTCATATGATACGCTTGCAGTACCACTTCTACGGCGCCGTGCAGGGTGTGGGCTTCCGCTATCGCGCAAGATACGCCGCGTCTCTCTGCGGCGTGACGGGCTTTGCCGAAAACATGTGGGACGGCTCGGTGTACATGGAGGCGCAGGGCAGCAGGGAGGCGATCGAAAGCATGGTGCAGATGGTCGCAAACGGGCGCTTCGTCGAGATCGAGCACGTGGAGGAGAAGGAGATCCCCGTGGTCGAGGGGGAACGGGGGTTCG
>SVGK01000085.1 GCA_015056395.1 Clostridiales bacterium | reverse complement strand
GGAGCGGGCATGCCGACCGGGGAACGGCCTTCGCCGCCGCCGTGCGGATGGTCCACAGGGTTCATGACGACGCCGCGCACGGTGGGACGGATGCCCATGTGACGCTTGCGGCCCGCCTTGCCGATGCGCACGTTGGAGTGGTCGGTGTTGCCGACCTGACCGACGGTGGCGCGGGCGGTCATGGGCACGCGGCGGACTTCGCCGGAGGGCAGGCGCACCTGCGCGGTGCCGCCTTCCTTGGCCATGACCTGTGCGGCGGTGCCGGCGGAGCGGACCATCTGGCCGCCCTTGCCGGGCTTGATCTCGACGTTGTGGATCAGCGTGCCAAGCGGGATGTTGGCGATGGGCAGGCAGTTGCCGGGCTTGATGTCGGCCTCGGCGCCGGACATCACGGTGTCGCCCACCTTCAGGCCCAGAGGAGCCAGTATGTAGCGCTTCTCGCCATCGGCATAATACAGAAGCGCGATGAAGCAGGTGCGGTTGGGATCGTACTCGATCGCCTTTACCTTTGCGGGAACGTTGTCCTTGTTGCGCTTGAAGTCGATGATGCGGTACTTCCTGCGCGCGCCGCCGCCCTGGTGGCGGACGGTGATCTTGCCCTGGTTATTGCGGCCGGCCCTGTGGCGAAGATCGGTGGTCAGGCTCTTCTCGGGAGTCTTCTTGGTCACCTCTTCGAAGGTCAGCACCGACATGAAGCGCCTTGCGGGCGATGTCGGCTTATAGACGCGGATTGCCATATGGATCTACTCCTTCCATGGTCACTTTTCGGCGGACCTGCCATTATTCAGCCGCGCGTTTCGCGGCGGTTCATCGAGGGGATCAGTCCTCAGCGGCCATGCCCTCGAAGAATTCGATACCCTTGGAATCGGGCTTCAGCGTCACGATGGCCTTCTTGACCTCGGGCGTGCGGCCCTGCGTGCGGCCCTGGCGCTTCATCTTGCCGGGGGTGCGCATGGTGTTCACAGACTGGACCTTGACGCCATCGAAGATGGCCTCGATCGCCTGCTTGATCTCGGTCTTGTTGGCGGAGACGGCGACCTCGAAGCTGAACTTCTTTTCGGCCATCTGGTCATAGGACTTTTCCGTCAGGACCGGCTTTAAGATGATATCATAGGGGGTCTTCATTCTGCGTACACCTCCTCGACGCGCTTCACGGCATCCTGTGCAACGATCAGCTTGTCGCAATTGAGAATGTCATAGACATTCAGGCTTCCCACGAACGTGGTCTTCACGCCCTGGATGTTGTTGGAGGCGCGCACGACCATGGGCTCGGCGTCCTTGGTCACGATCAGGGCCTTCTTGTCGCAGCCCAGCGCCTTGAGCATGCTCACGCAGCTCTTGGTCTTGCCCTGGGCCATCTCGATCTTGTCGACCACGATCAGCTCGGACTCGTTGACCTTGGAAGTCAGCGCGCTCTTCATCGCCAGGCGGCGCACCTTGCGGGGCACCTCGATGCGGTAGGAGCGGGGCTTCGGCGCGAACACGACGCCGCCGTGGGTGAACTGGGGCGCCCTGCGGCCGTGATGGCGCGCGTTGCCGGTGCCCTTCTGGCGGTAGATCTTGCGGCCGCCGCCACGGACCTCGGTGCGGGTGCGTGCGGCCTGCGTGCCCTGGCGCTGTGCGTTCAGATAAGCGCGAACGACGGCGTGCATCGCGGGCACGTGGATATCGGCGCCGAACACTTCGTCGTTGAGCTCGAGCTCGCCGACCTGGGCGCCCTGCATGTTGAATACTTTAACGTTTGCCATGATTGCGTCCTCCTATTAACCCTTCACAGTGTCGCGAACCGTGACGAGGCTGCCGTTCGCGCCGGGGATGGCGCCCTTGATGAGCAGCAGGTTGCGCTCAGCATCGACCTTGACGACCTCGAGGTTCTGCACGGTGACGCGCTCGCCGCCGTACTGACCGGGCATATGCTTGTTCTTGAACACGCGCGACGGGGTGGAGTTAGCTCCCAGAGAGCCGACGCCACGGTGATACTTGGAGCCGTGTGCCATAGGGCCGGTGTGCTGGTTCCAGCGCTGGATGACGCCCGAGTAACCATGGCCCTTGGAAGTGCCGGTCACGTCGATCTTGTCACCCTCGGCGAAGATGTCCACCTTGATGGTGTCGCCGACATTGAATGCGCTGATGTCATCCAGGCGGAACTCGCGCAGATGACGGGCGGGGCTCACGCCAGCCTTAGCAAAATGACCGAGCTCGGGCTTGTTGAGCAGTTTCTTGGCCCTCTGTTCGGAGAGCTCGCCGAAACCGACCTGGATCGCTTCGTAGCCGTCGGACTCCTTCGTCTTCACCATGGTGACGGTGCAGGGGCCCGCTTCCACGACGGTGACCGGGACCAGGCGTCCATCGGAGAGGAAAACCTGCGTCATGCCGATCTTTGTGCCGAGAATTGCCTTTTTCATTGTTACACCTCTTCTTTGGTTCTATGCGCAAACCGTTTTTGGCAGTTTGCAGATAAGCCGCAGTCAGGTGCATCGTCCGCCCGGAAGGCCGTGAGAGTGCGTCCCGGGGCGCGATGCCCTTACAGCTTGATCTCGATCTCGACGCCTGCGGGCAGGTCGAGCTTGGTCAGGGCCTCCACCGTGCGCTGGGTGGGCTCCAGGATGTCGATCAGGCGCTTGTGGGTGCGCATCTCGAACTGCTCGCGGGAGTCCTTGTGCTTGTGGGGGGAGCGAAGGATCGTGACGATCTCCTTCTCGGTGGGCAGCGGGATCGGGCCGGACACGCGGGCGCCGGTGCGCTTGGCGGTGTCGACGATGCGCGCTGCGCTCTGGTCGATGATTTGATGCTCGTAGGCCTTGAGCTTGATGCGGATCTTCTGGTTTGCCATCGTATTTCCTCCTGTCGAACTCATGCACACGCTGCCGGGCGTGTTCTAATTATTTTTTTTCGCGACGGGCATGAGCTCCGTCGTCCGATCGTGCGGACTTCAGTCCCCGGAAATTCCCGGCTTACGAGGCGTAAGCCCGAGGCATAAGCCGCAACCTTCCGGTTCATCCCAACAGACGCCTGACATGTGCGGGGCACGCGCCTTCACCGGCAGATGGGCGCAGAACGTCCCCTCGGCGTCTTTTCTATTATACACATGCGGGGCACAAAACACAAAGCATTTATGTTGTTGTTTCTGTTATTTTTTGAGGAAATGGGCGCAGGCGATGCGACGGCACGCCGCGATGCGGAAGCGGAGAAATGTGTCCTATTGAGAATTTTTCCGAAGTTTTCCCAAATTCGCAGTAGTATTGCGAATTTCGGAAAATCATGGTATAATTCGCAATAGAGGCATGGAACGGAGGATGTATATGATCTTACGTGAAAAGTACCTGGCCGAGATAAGGGGTTTTTATCACAGCGACCTTGTCAAGATCATCACCGGCGTTCGCCGATGCGGGAAGTCCTGTGTGCTGGAACAAATACGGGAAGAGCTTTCACGGACGACCGACAATCTCGTATCTCTTGATTTCGACGACAGGATCGCAACATCCGATATCCAGACCTGGCACGACATCGTCTATTGGGTGCAAAAGACGAGGAAAGAAGGCCCGTGCTACGTCTTTTTAGATGAAGTCCAGGAGATCGACGGATGGGCCAATGCCTGCAGGGCCCTGCGAAGAGAGAATTGTTCCGTGTTCATCACCGGATCCAACTCAAAGCTGCTGTCAAGAGAATTCACCAAGGAGCTTTCCGGCCGCTACGTCTCTTTTCGCATCAGGCCCTTTATATATATGGAGGCCAGGGAGTATGCTCTGCAATTGCAAAGAGAGTTCTCCGTGTTGGATTACGTGATCTGGGGCGGTTTTCCGAAGCGTCTGGAGTTTGCGACACTTCAGGAGCAAAGGCGTTACCTGAGCGACCTGAACGAAACGATCATCACGAACGATCTGATCAACCGTTACGGGATCCGCAAACGCGAAGAGTTCCGGAAGGTGGTCAATTTCCTGTTGATCTCGAACAGCAGGATCTATTCGGCAAAATCCATTTCAGACTACATGCTCGGCAACGGGATCAACGCATCGCCCAATACCGTTCAAAAATGGATAGGCTATCTTGAAAATGCGTATATCATCGACGAGATCGGCCGCTATTCGAGAAAGGCCAGGAGAGAACTCAAACAGAGCCGGAAGATCTACAACTGTGACGTCTCACTGAATTCGATCCGCTGCAAGGATAATCGCTATGATCTGACACACAATCTTAAAAACATCGTCTATAACGAACTCATGTACCGCGGCTTTACCGTCACCGTCTATGACAATAACGGAAAAGAGGTCGACTTCCTGGCAGAAAAAGCAGGGAAAAGGTATTTCATCCAGGTGGCCTGGTCAGTCGTTGAGAACAAGGCGTGGGAACGCGAATTCGGCGCGTTTGCCGGCCTGCCGACTTATGACCGCAAGATCCTTATCACAAATGACGAAACGGATTATTCGACCAGCGCCATAGAGCATATCAAATTGGTCGATTTCCTGCAAAGCACCTCTCTTTGAAGAACGGAGGCCGTCATCGCGGTGCGGTGGCGGCCTTCGTGCATACCTGCCTCGTCCCCATCGCTCCGCAGTGTTAATTCTCTCTTCGTCACCCTCATCCTATTGACAAAACGCCATTCCGGTGGTTTAATATAAACCGTTTTGAAGTTTAGTAATTTTAAACTTCCGAGATCGTCCAGAAGGGTGGGTAAAGCGCATGGACATCGGCAACAGGCTTCGGCGCATGCGGCTGCAGCGCGGGCTTACCCAGGAGGAGCTCGCCGACCGGTGCGAGCTGTCCAAGGGCTTCATATCGCAGCTCGAACGCAACCTGACCACGACCACCGTGGCCACGCTTCTGGACATACTCGAATCTCTCGGCACGGACGCGAAGTCCTTCTTCTCGGAAGAGGAAAACGAAAAGCTCGTGTTCGGCGAGGAGGACATATTCGTCAAGGAAGACCCCGAGGGGCTGCGCGGCACGAAGAGCTGGCTGGTCCCCTCCGCGCAAAAGAACCGTATGGAGCCCATACTGGTGGAGCTCGGCCCGGGCGGCGCGACGGACGAGGACGACCCGCACGAGGGCGAGGAGTTCGGCTACGTGCTCTCAGGCGCCATACGCCTGGTGTTGGGCGAACAGAGCGCGCGCGTGCGCAAGGGCGAGAGCTTCTACTTCAAGCCGAACGCGCCGCACTGCCTGCAAAACCCCGGCAAGACGCCGGCAAAGATACTGTGGGTCTCCGACCCGCCGAGCTTTTGAAGAATGAGGAATGAGGAATCGGGGTGTCTTGACATTGGCATGACCGGGCGGACGCCATAAATGGCGTCCCTACGGGAGGCCGGTCCGAAACCGTGTCCGTAATGCCATCCCGCAGCGGCAGCGTCTACGCCGCCACATCCCCTGCGATACCACAAGGGCGACGCGGACGCGGCATGCCGCGTCCCTACGGCGCGGCGGCCTTTACCCCCTGAATACAGTTCCTTACATAGAACGATCCACATCGAATTCAAGATCACTCCCGGCTATTCATTCTGAATTCTTAATTCTTAATTCTGAATTCCCTTCGGAGGTTCATATGGTCCAGGATACCCGCCTGATCGAAATCAAGGGCATCAGCAAGAGCTTTGGCGAAACCAAGGTCCTTCACGAGATCGACCTGTATATCCGCAAGTGCGAGTTCGTGACGCTGCTGGGTCCCTCCGGCTGCGGCAAGACCACGCTTCTGCGCATACTGGGCGGCTTCGAGACGCCGGATTCCGGCACGCTGCTGTTCGAGGGCACGGACCTGCTGGGCGTGCCTCCCTACCGCCGCCGCATCAACACGGTGTTCCAGAAGTACGCGCTGTTCAGCCACCTGAACGTGTTCGACAACATCGCCTTCGGCCTGAACCTGAAGGACCCGGAGGCGCTGGGCGCGAAGACGCGCAAGGAGAAAAAACAGGAGATCGCGCGCCGCGTGGACCGGATGCTCAAGCTTGTCAAGATGGAAGGCTACGAGAAGCGCTCCATCGACCAGCTCTCCGGCGGACAGCAGCAGCGCATCGCCATCGCACGCGCGCTGGTCAACGAACCTGAGGTGCTGCTGCTGGACGAGCCGCTGGGCGCGCTGGACCTGAAGCTGCGCAAGGAGATGCAGCTGGAGCTCAAGACCATGCAGCAGCAGCTGGGCATCACGTTCATATACGTCACCCACGACCAGGAGGAGGCGCTGACCATGTCCGACACGGTCGTGGTCATGAACGGCGGCCGCATACAGCAGATCGGCGAGCCCAAGCGCATCTATGACGAACCCAAGAACGCCTTCGTGGCGGACTTCATAGGCGAGAGCAACCTGCTGGACGGCGTGATGCGCGCGGACTTCCTGGTCGAGATGCTGGGCGAGGAGTTCGAATGCGTGGACGAAGGCTTCGCCAAGGACGAGCCCGTGGACGTGGTCGTGCGCCCGGAGGACGTGATGATCGTGGGCGAGGACGTGGGCATGCTGACCGGCGTGGTCGAAAGCGTGATATTCAAGGGCGTACACTACGAGATGATGGTGGACACGGGCTCCATGCGCTGGAAGGTCCATTCCACCACGATGCAGCCCGTGGGCAGCCGCGTCGGCATGAGCATCGTGCCGTTCAACATCCACATCATGCACAAGGGGGACAGGCCATGAAGCGTTCCTGGTACGCCACGCCCTACGCGCTGTGGATGCTCATGTTCACGGTAGTGCCGCTGCTGTTCGTGGTCTACTACGCCTTCACCACGAAGACGGGCGACTTCACCACGGCGAACATGACCAAGATATTCGCCTATACCCCCGTGCTCATGGACAGCCTGCGGCTTGCGCTGTACTGCACGGCGCTGTGCTTGCTGATCGGCTATCCCGCGGCGTGGTTCATGGCCAGCGAGTTCTCCACGAAGAAGGCCCTGACGGTGCTGATACTCCTGCCCATGTGGATGAACTTCCTGCTGCGCACATACGCCATGATGACGCTGTTCGAAAACAACGGCGTGCTCAACTCGATATTCCAGGCGCTGGGTCTGCCCAAGCAGACGATGATCGGCACGGAGGGCGCGGTGCTGGTGGGCATGGTCTACAACTTCCTGCCGTTCATGGTGCTTCCTATTTATACCGTGCTCAACAAGATCGACCCGCGCGTGATCGAGGCCGCGCAGGACCTGGGCGCGAACCCTATGCGCGTGATCACGCGCGTGGTGGTGCCGCTCTCCGTGCCGGGCGTGGTCTCCGGCATAACGATGGTGTTCATGCCCGCCGTGACGACGTTCGCCATATCAAGGCTCATGTCCTCCGGCACGATCTACCTGATGGGTGATATGATCGAGGAATACTTCATATCCATGAACAATCGCAATGTCGGTTCCGCGATGTCCCTCGTGATGATGATACTGATACTGATCTCCATCGGGCTGCTCAGGAAGGCTGATCCCGAAGGGCAGGGAGGTGGTCTCTGGTGAGATCGAGCCGCCTCTCCCGCACCGTCAAGGGAACATATCTCGCGCTGGTGCTCGCGTTCCTCTATGTGCCCATCGTGATCATGATCGCGCTGTCGTTCAACTCAAGCGTCTCGCGCGCGGAATGGACGGGATTCACGCTCTCGTGGTACGAAAAGTTAGTGCACTCCGACGCGATCATCGCCGCGCTGGAGGTCACGCTGGAGGTCGCCGTGGTCGCCACCGTCATCTCCACGGTGATCGGCACGCTGGGCGCGATCGGCATACACGCCATGCGCAAGGGCTGGGCCACGGTGCTGATCAACGTAAGCTACCTGCCCATGACCACGCCGGACATCGTCACGGGCGTGAGCCTGATGCTGATGTTCATATTCATGAAGGTCCCGCTGGGCAAAGGCACGATGCTGATGGCGCACATCGCGTTCGACACGCCCTATGTGCTGTTTTCGGTGATGCCGCGCCTGCAGCAGATGAACCCGAACCTGTACGAGGCGGCGCTGGACCTGGGCTGCCACCCGGTCAAGGCGCTGTGGAAGGTGATACTGCCCGAGGTCATGCCCGGCGTCGTGACGGGCGGACTGCTGGCCTTCACGATGTCGCTTGACGACTTCGTGATCTCGTACTTCACATCCAGCACGGACCAGAACCTTTCGATGATCGTGTATTCCGCGGCGCGCCGCGGCGTCGAGCCGACCATGTACGCGCTTTCCACGCTCATGTTCCTGGCGATACTGGCGCTGCTGCTTCTGATCAACAGGCGCAGCGGACTGGAGAGCGTGATGTGAGGTAGGTAAACGAGCACCTGCTCGGACCCGTCGCATCCTGCCCGGGGACGTCGTCCATGGTGACCGTACCATCGATCCCGGCACGCACTCCCACCGCAAATCGCACCGTAGGGGCGAGGCCGCGTCCGCGTCGCCTGTGCGCTGCTGCGTGGGACATGGCGGCGTAGACGCCGCCGCTACGGGGACTGTGACAGGACCTTCCTGTATCCACATGCGTATCGGATGCCGAACGAACATAGCCGGTCCCCGTAGGGACGCCATTCATGGCGTCCGCCGCGCGTGAGCGCACCGTTATCCATTGCCGCAAAAGGCGCGCAGCCGGTCCCGGCACGCATACCCCCATCCTCACCGTAGGGGCGAGGCCTGCCTCGCCCGCGTCCCCCCACGTCCGCGCGCACACCCGCGCCGCGCAACGGACCCGTCGGGGAACACGATACCCGCATGGCTTCCGCCATGCATACGATCCGGGATCATGAAGACCTTCGGAGCCTGTATGGACAGGGCTTTGCCCGACATCCGTCTGGACCACATGCGTTCGGCGCAGCCCTCCATCCTCCGGATCTTCATCTTTCATTCTTTCCTTTCAAGGAGGTCATTACCATGAACAAAGTGATCCGCATCGCACTGGCGCTCGTGCTCGTGCTCGCGCTGGGTCTGCTGACCGCCTGCTCCGGCGGCAAGCCCGCTGCGACGACAGCCCCCACCGAGGCGCCGACCGAGGCCCCCGCCGAAGAGACCGAAGCGCCCACCGAAGCGTCGACCGAGGCCCCCGCCGAGGAGACCGAGGCGCCCACTGAGGCCCCGACCGAGGCGCCCGCCGAGGAAGCTGAAGCTCCGGCCGAGGAGACCGAAGCGCCTGCTGAGGAAGCTGAAGCCCCGGCCGAAGAAGCTTCCGACGAAGAGGAGATCACGGACAAGGTCGCCAAGGGCGCCGAAGAAGCCGCCGAGGCCGTTGAGGAAACGGCCGCCGAGGCGCAGGATGCTGTCGAAGAGACCGCCGCCGAGGCTGCGGACGCCGTCGAAGAGAAGGCCGAAGAGGTCGAGGCTGCCGTCGAGGAAACGGCCGCCGACGCTGCGGACGCCGTCGAAGAGGCTGCCACCGAGACTGCTGAAGCCGTCGAAGAGGCCGTTGAGGAAGCTTCCGACGAAGACGCGATCACCGACAAAGTCGCCAAGGGCGTCGAAGAGGCCGCGGAGGCCGTAGAAGAAGCGGCCACTGACGCACAGGAGGCCGTCGAAGAGAAGGCCGAAGAGGTCGAGGCTGCCGTAGAAGAAGCGGCCACTGAAGCGCAGGATGCCCTCGAGAAGGCTGTCGACGACGCGAAGGCCGCCGTCGAAGAGAAGGTCGCCGAAACAGGTGAAGCCGCCGAGGACATCAAGGATGCCGTCGAAGAGGCTGCCGAAGAGGTCGCCGACGCCGCTGAAGAGAAGGCTGCCGACGCGAAGGCCGCCGTCGAAGAGAAGGTCGCCGAAGCAGGTGAAACTGCCGAGGACATCAAGGATGCCGTCGAAGAGGCTGCCGAAGAGGTCGCCGACGCTGCCGGCGAAAAGGCCGCCGAAGTCGAGGCCTCCGTCGAAGAGGCCGCCGATAAACTCGAAGAGGCTGCCGACGAAAAGGCCGCCGAGGTAGAGGCCGCGGTCGAAGAGGTCGCTGCCGCTACAGCCGCTGCTGTCGAGGCTCCCGCTGAGGAAGAGGCTCCCGCCGAGGAGGAGGCTCCTGCCGAGG
>SVGK01000084.1 GCA_015056395.1 Clostridiales bacterium | reverse complement strand
CTTTCGATTAGCCCCGTGTTCGGCCTGCTGATCGAAAGCCCATGGGGATGGATCATCACGTTCTTCTACATCATAAGCAACCTGTGCTCCATCATGATACAGCGATACAACCGCCCACGCATACAAATGATCATAAAAAGGATTGAGAAGAGGAATGTATAAGCTGCTCATAATCACCGCGCTCTACACCGGGCACGGGCACAAGTCGAT
Organism: Clostridiales bacterium; assembly: GCA_015056395.1. Taxonomy (GTDB): domain Bacteria; phylum Bacillota; class Clostridia; order Christensenellales; family Aristaeellaceae; genus Faecivicinus. The sequence goes on along the minus strand of SVGK01000084.1, from coordinate 9,733 downwards.
CTCGGACGCGCTGGAGGAACGCTTCAGGGCCTATCCCGACGTGAACATACTGACGATCGACGGCTTCGACCTGATGGACAAGCCGCTGCAGATATTCGCAGAGCGCACCTACGGCCCGATCACGCGCATGCCCGCAAAGACGTGGCAGATCAACTACGCGCTGGGCACGCGCTACGGCAAATCGGTGCAGATGATGGTCGCCGCGGCGATACGCGCAAGGTTCCACGCGCTGATACGCGACTTCCAGCCGGACGCCGTGCTCTCCGTGCACCCGATATTCCTGGCCAGCATCGCCTCGCTTCTGGAGGAGATCGACAGCCCCATACCGCTGCTTGCGCATGAGGCGGACCTGATCGACATCGCGTCGTTCTGGTTCGACAGCCGCATACGCCTGCTCATGTGCCCCAGCGAGGAATCGCTCAAGTCCTCGCTGGAGGGCGGCGTCGACCCGCAGCGCGCCGTGCAGGTGGGCTTCCCCGTGCGCGAACGCTTCATGGGCTACCGCGACAGGGACATGTCGCTCAAAGACCCCGTGACGGTCACGATCATGTCGGGCTCCGAGGGCTCCGGCGAGATCGCCAAGGTGGCGCGCGAGCTTCTCAAGAGCACGAACGCGAAGATCAACGTGATCTGCGGGCGCAACAAGGCGCTGCGCAACAAGATCAAGAAGGCACTGGTGAGCCAGTACTACGGCCGCGTGAACGTGATGGGCTTCGTCGAGAACATACAGGAGATCATGATCGCCTCCGACGTGCTGGTCATGCGCGCAAGCCCCAACTCCGTCATGGAGGCGGTCGCGCTCAACATACCCGTGGTGGTGTTCGGGCAGCTCGCCGGGCAGGAGCTGCACAATCCCGACATGATGCAGCGGCACGGGCTCATAGCCTACTGCCCCGACCCGGCGCAGCTGGCGCGTCGCGTCAACGAACTGACGGCCAACGGCGGCGCGGCCATGGAGGACATGCGCAGGGCGCAGCGCGCCTACATGCCCGGCGACGCCGCGAAGGACACCGTGGCGCTGATATACAGGGAGCTTCAGAAGATCAGGAGCACGGCGTGAAGATCCCGCAGGGATGACCCGATCGCTCACTCCTCATTCCTCATTCCAAAAGGAGGTTCCATACTATGAAGCTGTTCATCTCCGCCGACATCGAGGGCACCACCGGCATCACGCTCTGGGACGAGACGGATTCAAGCCACGCCCGCTACCCCTACTTCGCCGATCAGATGACGCGCGAGGTCTCCGCCGCCTGCGAGGGCGCGCGCGCCGCGGGCGCCACGGACATACTGATCAAGGACAGCCACGGCTCGGCGTGCAACCTGATACCGCGCGGGCTGCCCGAATACGTGCGCCTGTACCGCGGCTGGGGCAGCGACGTGCTTTCGATGATGGCGGGCATCGACGAAACGTATGACGGCGCGTTCTTCACCGGCTACCACGCCGCCGCGGGCATGGACACCAATCCCCTCTCCCACACGATGAACACGCGCAACAACTACGTCAAGATCAACGGCATGATCGCGCCGGAGCTGATGATCAACGCGCTGACCGCGTCCATGTTCGGCGTGCCGACGCGCCTGGTCACGGGCGACAAGGGACTGTGCGACTGGATCAAGGCCATCAACCCCAACGTCGAGACGGTCGCCGTGAACGAGGGCGTCGGCCGCGGCACCATCTCCATACACCCGGATCTCGCCATAAAGCGCATACGCGCCGCGGCGGAGCGCGCGATGCAGAAGCCCGCGAAGGACATGATGTTCCCCATGCCCGACCACTTTGACGTGGAGATCTGCTTCCGCGAACACGCGAAGGCGAAGAACGGCCTGCACTTCCCCGGCGTCGAACAGGTCGCGCCCACCGTGATACAGTACCACACGAAGGACTACATGGATGTGCTGCGCATGCTGGACTGTACGCTCTGATTTGTCATAAACTTGTCGCATTATCGCCCAGGCTTCGTCTCGTTTCGGCTTGACGAGGCTTTATCGGCTTGGTTATAATATAGACTGACTACTTAAATGACCATTAGGGGGCAGTCTTATGGACAGGAAAAACGCATCCCGCGCGCGGGAACGCAAGCTGCGCGCAAAGTATAAAAGAAATGTCTGGATCGCGGCGATACTGTGCCTGGCGCTCGGCCTGTGCGCCGGTTTCCTCGCGGGCAACTGGGGAAAGGGCGGCGCGTTCGATCTGACCACGCGCGCGCCGTTCTCGCGCTTTGCCAAGCAGGACACCACGCAGGAAGCCGCGCCCGCCACGGCTGAGCCGCAGGTCGACATGCCGACCGCAGTGCCCGAAGTCGAGACGCCCGCTGAGGACGCGGTCCCGGCCGAGGACGCGCCTGCAGCCGAGGTCGAAGCGCCCGCCGAGGCGACGCCCGAGGCGGAAGAGCCTTCCGCCGAAGACGAGCAGCCGACCGATGCGCCCGCCGATGAAGGCGCGTCGGAGGACGTATGGGCGCCCGACGCCACGGACGCGGCTGAAGCCGCCGCCGTGACCGAAGACGGGTCCGCCGAAGCGGCCGACGCATCCGCGGAGGCGACGCCCGAAGCGACCGCCGAGGCCACCGAAGCGCCTACCGAGGCGCCCACCGAGGAGCCCACGCCCGAACCGACTCCCGAGCCCACGCCCGCGCCCACCGCGCCGGACAACTTGAGCGAGGTACCGTTCGGCGAGCATGCGAAGTTCTCCATAGAGCTCAAGGAGGACGGCAGCGTGCGCAAGACCTCCGACGCCGATCCCTACGAGACGCTGAACTTCGACATGGTGATCGTCAAGTATCTGACCAACGACTATTACCAGGCGACCTACGGCAGCTCCTACCAGCTGAAGGGCACCGAGACCAGCGTGGCGTTCGACATCGTGCTCGAAGACTACAAGGGCGCGCAGGCCATACAGCCCAACAACCACAACCTGCTCGACATATCGCTTGAGACCGCCGCGGGCGAGGTCATCACCGGCAACCGCGTGCAGGACAGGGAGATCGAAGGCTCCAGCGACATCACGCTCAAGTCGAACATCTCCCAGACGCTCTACAAGCGCTTCGTGTACGATCCTTCCCAGGGCGACATGGTCGCGCTTCTGGTGACCACCTATGAAAACGGCACGCCATATGTGTATCGCTTCGAGCTCGGCGAGCCGCTGCGCCCCACGCCCGAACCGGCGCAGACCTACAGCCCGCTCCAGCGCGGCTCAACGGCCACCTCGGACATCACGCGCATGCAGAAGGCGCTGATCGAACAGGGCTTCATGGCAAGCGACGCCACAGCCGACGGCGACTTCGGCTCCAGGACCGAAAACGCGGTCAAGGCGGCGCAGGAGGAATTCGGCATGGAGGCCACGGGCGTGGCCGACCACGATTTCCTGGTGCGGCTGTACGGAGAATGACGATAGATCCGCTTGAACGACTTGCAGACTTGCAGGGACTGCCTCGGCTGAGGCAGTCCCTGCTTTGCGTTGGTCATGTGTCCGTGCGGATCCGGAGCAATGTTTCGTATCTGCGAGGCCTCGATCGTTTATCCACGCTTCCTGTGTTTGTCAGTGAGGAAAGGCGGACGCCCCATGCGCCGCGAATATACATGCTCCCACCCCTTATCGCAGCGCCTTCATCCTCGTTTCCAACGCCTGCGCGAACCGTCCTATGTGCACGCCGTCGATCAGCCTGTGGTTGACCTCCATGGACATGCCCAGCATCCTGCGCCCGTCGCGCTCGACGAAACGGCCCCAGACCAGGCGCGGTATCGAATCGTCCCTCGCGCCCGGCGCGGACAGGTCGCGCTCGTTCGTCACCGCCGTCACATCCAGCCACGGCAGGCACGATATGTAGATCAGGTCGTCCGTCTCAAGCGACATGTCGATGAAACCGTCCTGCGCCGCGCTCACGGCGGACGCGCGCCTTGCGAACGCCTCGACGGTCTCGTGCTCTTCCATGCGCATAGTCACGATGTGGAACACCTCGGCGCCCTTCTTCATGTCGGTGTAGCTCGGGTGCCGCCTGTCCAGCAGCACGACGTCACCGCCGTGTATGGCCATGCGGAAGGCCTCCACGTCGTTGACCGCCTGCGTGCACAGTCCGACCATCGCGGTGTAGAACGACAGGCCGTGCGCCTTCGCGTAGTCGTAGGCCTCCGTCACGTCCACGCGGAACGTGACCATGAAGAATGGGTTGGACAGCCCCGAGAAGAACCCGTATACCTCGCGGCGCGGCCAGCGCGCCATGTCCAGGCTTCGCATGCGATCATCCCTTTCTCAGCGCCAGTATCAGCACCACCGCGCCCGCGGCCGACGCCGCGATGCTCAGCGCTATCATGCCCGGCACGCCGAAGTTGTCCAGCAGCACGCCGCCCAGGAGCGAGCCCAATATCACGCCCAGCGTGTTCATCGTCGTGAACCACGCCTGTCCCTTGACGACGTCCTCCGGGCGCATCTCCTGGTTGACATATTCCACGGAGCACACCGCGATCAGGCCCCATGCGCATATCTGGAACACCTGTGTGACGTAGAACAGAGGTATATTCGGCGAAATATACGTCCCCACGGCCTTCAGGAAGAAGAATATGCCCGTGACGCCCATCATTGTCCGGGGCGAGAAATACCTCTTCAGCCTGTCGAAGCCGAACATGACGGGAAGCTCGAACACGCACGCCAGCGCGAGCGCCGTGCCCATCTCCTGCTCGCCGCCGCCCTTGGACAGCACGATCTGGTAGCAGAAGCTGTTGAATATGCCATGGCTCAGGAACAGCCCCGCGACACCCACGAGCACCCATCTGTAGGACGGGTAGCGCGCGAGGAAGCGCGCGCCGTCGCCCTTGCGCGCGGAGGACGCATAGTCCTGCGGCCTCGGGCGCAGCGGATATGTGCACACCAGCGCCAGCAGCGCGGCATACAGTGCGAACATGGCCGCCGGTATCAGGCGCGTGCCCGTGCGCGGCAGCAGCCAGCCCATCAGATAGGTGACCACCGCGTAGAGCAGCGAACCCATGCCCCTTGCGAAGCTGAAGCGCAGCGCGTCTCCCCTGTTCAGTGTCTCCATGCCCACGGAATGCACCAGCGGCGTCATCACCTGCAGCAGCATCAGGCAGGCGCAGTACACGGGCACCACCATGAGAGCGCTTCTGTGGTACAGCAGGTTGAGCGCCGCGGCGAACACGAGGAACACCGCAAGCAGCGCGCCAAGTATGCGCGTCAGCGGCGGCGCGTCGCGCCTGTCCGCGTAGGCTGCCGTCACGGGCTGCAGCAGCGCGGCCGCCGCGCCCGCCACCGCGATCATCGCGCCGATCTGCGCGTTGTTCAGGCCGTGGTCCAGCATGTATACGCTTACGAAGCCGGACAATACCGAATAGTTCATCCAGTAAAAGCCCTGTATCAGCGAATATCGCCCCGTCAGCTCCCTCTTCCCGGCTTCCATGCGCGCTCCCCTATCTCCTTCCCTCGTTCGCCGCCCTGTGGAACAGCACGAGCATGATGACGTACATCACCGTCTTCGGCAGCATCAGCATGCCGACCATGCGGTTCACCTGCGCGAACAGCACCACCGGTATGTAGAACGCAAAGCTCAGCAGTATCCACAGCCACATCCTCCGATAGACCTTGTCATGGCGCGCGCTCCTGAGCCATGCGACCACGGCCATGGCGCCCATGGCGGCGAACGGTATGTTGCGTATCAAGCCCCAAAGCACAGGCGGCGTCGCGCTCAGCCATTCGTTCTGCGGCAGCAGGCACAGCGCGATGCGCACGCAGGCCAGGCACACCGTGGCGATCCAAAGAGGCTTCTCGCCCCAGAGGCCGCCGCGCCTGCGGCGGTAGCGCTCAAGCAGCACGTAGAACACCGTCATCGTGACGGACGTGACCAGCTTGCCTATGCCAAGCGCCGCCGTGAGTTCGCGCGCCGGATCGAACGCGGCCATCACGCGCGGGACCAGGTGGAACGCGTCGCCCAGTCCCAGCACGAGCGCCGCCAGGCCCGTGAGGCGCGCGTCCCCGTCCGCCCTTTTCAAAAGCACGATACCCGAGCCTATCGCAAACAGCAGATAGGCGATCTCGAATACAGCCTCCATGGCCTTCATGTCCGTTTACCTCCTGCGGTGCGCATGGCCGTCACGCCAGCACCTTTTCCCTGAATGCCTCGATCCGGTCCTGTGTGAACCCGAGCGTCGCCGTGAGGTAATCCTCCCCCATGGCGTCCCAGGCCGCCTCGATATAGCGCTGCTCCGCCAGATAGGCGTGGTACACGCTCTCCGCAAACGCCTTGCCCTTGACGGGAAGCGCCTGTTCATATTTCTTCTGTGCCTTCGGCAGGTTCACGCGGTTCGTCAGCAGGTAATCTTCGAGTATGGCATCGCGGTCCACGCCCAGCGCCTCCAGCACCAGCGCCGCCGTCATGCCGCAGCGGTCCTTGCCCTCCGTGCAATGCCAGAGCACGGCGCCCCTGTCGTAGTCGAAGCCGAATATGGCCTCGAGCGCGTCGTGGAAGTTCTCTATGCCGCACCGGTCCAGCATCATCGCACGGTACAGGTCCGCCATGTCGGGATAGGTCTCCGGCTCCCCCGCCGCCTGTTCGTGCGTGACCCCGTGCATCAGCGCCTCTATGATCGAAAAGTGCAGATAGTTGAGCCCGTACAGCCGGTCGGGCCGCTCCACGATCTCCTGCTCCGTGCGCAGGTCGATCACCGTGTCCAGGCGGTGTTCCCTCCTGAGGATCTCGACGTCCCGCGGCGTCGCCTGCCCGAGATGCGCCGAGCGTATCAGGCAGCCTGGGCGTATGATGCGCCCGTCCCGCGTGCGCGTGCCGCCCAGGTCGCGCGCGTTGTGCACGCCGGTCAATGTGATGTCGATCAAGCGGACATCTCCCTTCCTTCATGGGTGCCCTCATTATACCAAAGTGCGGTAAAGTGTTCAACGCACTTTACCGCACTTTGCTATTATCATTTACGGCAGCAGCTGGGAAAGGAGCTCCCGCGCCGTCTCCAGGTCCGTATGGCGCACATAGAAGCGCTCCGACGCCATGACCGTGCCCAGGAGCACCACGCCCTTGTTCGCGGGCACGGAGGTGTAGTCGATCCCCTCCTGGTCGAACACGTCCCTGAGCGTGCCGTTCCAGGGCTGATCGACCTGCTCCAGGAACACATAGTCGCCGTCTCGCACTTCGCGCGCCCACTTGTCCTTGCCGCATACGGTACAGGCCTTCCCGTCAAAGAGCACGCGGCACTTCTCGCAGTACATCATGCGTCCCACGGGTTCGGTATGAAGTTCCCGCCGCGGCACCACTTCAGATACTCCAGCGCGTGCTTCTGGGCGGTCATCTCCCACTTCTTCTTATAGATGGGATCGTGATAGCCCTCCACGGTGATGTCGCCGGTGTATCCGCCCACGTGCAGTATGTAGATCACGTCGCGCCAGTCCGTATCGCCGAAGCCGGGCGTGCGCTCGGGCGCGTACTCGTCCGTATCGTACAGGCAGCCGTACTCCCTGACGAAATCGCGGTCCACGGTGGCGTCCTTGCCGTGCACGTGCACGATCTTCTTGACCCACTTGCGCAGCTGCGGTATCGGGTCGATCAGCTGTATCAGCTGGTGCGCGGGCTCCCACTCGAGGCCCAGCGCGTCGCTGGGGACCTCGTTGAACATGGCCTCCCACGCGCGCGGATTGATGCCTATGTTGCACGTGGGCCTGAGCCACGTGCCGCTCATCGGGCAGTTCTCGATGGCGAGCTTCACGCCCCTGTCCTCTGCGCGCTTCGCAAGGTCGCGGAACACCTCGCCGAACTTCTTGAACGACTCCGGTATGGGCTTGCCCTCATAGGCGCCCGCAAACGTCGATACGATCTTCGCGCCGTACAGGTGCGCCGCGTCTATGGCGCGCTCTAGGTTCTTTTTATGCTCCTCGTACTGTATGGCGTTGCAGTAATAGCCCAGGGTCGTGATCTCCACGCCCTTCTCCTCCGCCAGCGCCCTGAGCCGGGGGCCCTGCTCCTCGATGTTTATGCCGAAGTACTGCATGTGGAAGTTGACGGCGAACGTCTCGAAGCCCAGGTCGGCCAGATGCGGCGCCCACGCCTCGGCGTCCTTGCCGGGCAGACAGGTGCCTATGCGTATCTGAGAGATCTCGTAGTGCGGAACCATGGCGAGTTTCCTCCTTGTCGTCATAAAGGGGAGCCGGAACTGTCGAACATTCCGGCTCCCTTCACGGTCGTATGTATCAGTGTACCAGCGGATGGAAGCACAGCACCTTGCGCTCGTTGCCGAACTCCAGCATCTCCGGACGTCCGCCGCGGCATTCGTCCGTAGCGTAGGGGCAGCGCGGCGCGAACTTGCAGCACTTCAGCGCATACTCCTTGTCCTCCATGTCGGCCATGGCGACGTTTTCCTTCCACTTGTCGCCCACGCGCGGCACCGCGTTCATCAGAAGGTCGGTGTAGGGATGGGCGGGGTTGTCCATGATGTCCTTGGCCGGGCCGTACTCGATCAGGCCACCGCGGTACAGCGTGGCGATGTAGTCCGACACGTAGTAGGCGGTGGACAGGTCGTGCGTGATGTAGATGAACGAGACCTTGTACTGTTCCTTCAGGTCCTTGAACAGGTTAACGATGTTCATCTTCATCGACGCGTCGATGGCCGCCACGGGCTCGTCCGCGATGATCAGCTTGGGCTTGGTCAGCAGTGCGCGCGCGATGGATATGCGCTGCAGCTCGCCGCCGGAGAACTGGGTCATGTACTTGCCCTTGACCACCTGCAGCGACATGCCCACGTTGTGCAGCGTCTCGTCGATCAGCAGGTCCGCATCCTTGCGGTTGTTGCGTATCCCCAAGCGCAGCACCGTGTTGTACAGGTAGCTGTCCACGGTCTTGCGCATCGAGAACGTCTCGTAGGGGTTCTGGAATATGGGCTGCACATCCAGCTTGAACTGGTCGGGGTTATAGGTTTTCTTGTCGGCGTAGGAATTGCCCAGCAGCGTGATGTTGCCGGCGTCCGGCTGATGGATGCGCAGTATCATCTTGCACAGCGTGGACTTGCCGCAGCCGGACTCGCCCACGATGGACAGTATGACCGGCTTGCCGGCCCATATGTCGAACGACACGTCGTCCACGGCGGTCATCTTCTTGCCCATCAGCATGCCGCCTATGCGGAAGTTCTTGGTCAGGTTCTTGACCTCCAGCAGCTTCCCGTAGGTGACCTTGCGTTCGAGCTCGGCCAGCTTCTGGTCCATCTTGGCGACATGCTCATCAAACGAAGCGGAGCTCACGTGAGAGGCAGTGTCCTCGACTTTCTTCAGCAGATCTGCCATGTCACTACACTCCTTTCTGCCTGTCGGCCAGGCCCGGGATGAGATCGGGGTTGGTGATCGTGCCGTAGAATTCCTTGGAGCCCTTCTTGAGGTAGTGGCAGGCTGCGAAGCGGCCGGGCAGTATCTCCTCGAAGGCGGGCACGTCCTTGCGGCACAGGTCGGTGGCATAGGGGCAGCGCGCCGCGAAGCGGCAGCCGTCCGGCGGGTTCTTCAGAGACGGCGGACGCCCCGGTATGCCCTCTTTCTGCGTCTTGTCGCCCACGCGCGGCAGCGCCGCGATCAGCAGCTGCGTGTAGGGATGTATCGGTTCTTCGAATATCGCCTCGGTGGGGCCCAGCTCCACGAAGCTGCCGGAATACATGATGCCCATGCGGTCCGTGATCTGGTAGTGCACGCCCATGTCGTGCGACACGATGACCAGCGTGTTCTTGAGCTTTTGCTGCAGGCTGG
>SVGK01000083.1 GCA_015056395.1 Clostridiales bacterium | reverse complement strand
GATCGAGCGCATGGACCCGAACGATCCGTTCACCATGGTGGTGCTCGATCCGCCCTACCGCATGCGGGAAGCCTATGCCGACGCGCTCACGCGGCTGCGCGGCGCGGGCCTTCTTGCGCAGGATGCCGTCATGATCCTGGAGTATTCACAGGACGACGACATCGCATTGCCGGAAGGGTTCATTTGCTATGACGAGCGCCGCTACGGTGCGGCGCGCATAAGGCTGGTCAGGGAGGCCGACTCTGAATGAAGGCAGTCTATGCGGGCAGCTTTTCCCCGCCGACACTGGGCCATCTGGACGTGATACGCAGGGCCTCCGCGCTGTTCGACACGGTCGTGGTCGCGGCGATGGGGCAGAGCGAGAAGCAATACCGCTTCACGGCCCAACAGCGCCTTGATATGCTCAGGGCCGTCACCGCGCGTTTCGACAATGTCGAAGTGGTCGTGGACGGCGGGCTGCTGGTGGACCTGGTCAGGCGCGTGCACGCGGACGTGATCGTGCGCGGCGTGCGCGGGGCCGAGGATCTCGCGTTCGAGATGCAGCTGGCCTGGGGCAATCGGCAGCTCGGGCAGGTCGAGACGGTGTTCCTGCCCTGCAGCCCGGAATACAGTATGATATCGTCGACCATCGTGCGCGACTGCGCCGTACACGGCGCGCCGCTTCGGGGGATGGTCCCGGATGAAATCGCAGATACAGTCGTTCAGGTGATGACGAACGGCGCTGCACACGGAAAGGAAGGCCAATGATGGATCGCGATCAGCAGAACACGTATGAACCGGAGGAGCTTGAGACGAACGCTGAGGCACAGACCGAGAACAACGACTTCGAAGAAGTCAACGACATGGTCTACTTCATCGAACTGCTCAAGAACCTGCGCACACTGATCGATCAGAGCACGCGCGTGCCGCTCACAGGCAAGGCGCTGGTCGATGCCGATAAGTGCATCATCATGCTGGACGAACTGGACAAGAACCTGCCCGACGCGATACAGTACGGCATGCAGATGTATGACGAGCGCTCGCGCATCATGGGCGAGGCCGAGGATACGGCCATTTCCCGCGTGACGACAGCGGAGCTCAAGGCGAAGAAGGCCATCGAGAACGCGCGCCGCGACGCGAACCAGATCGTCATGGACGCCGAAGACGAGGCGCGCGCCATCATAGAGGACGCCAGCGATCGCGCCGCGCAGATGGTCAGCGAGGCCGAGATCGTGCGCCGCGCAGAGCAGGAGGCGCGCGACATACGCAGCGAAGCCCGTCTGGAGGCTGGCGAGGTGCGCCTGAAGGCGAGCCACGACGTCTATCAGCTGCTTTCCGATGTCGAGGGCAGCCTGGACGAGACGCTCAACGAGATACGCCGCCTGCGCTCGGAGTCGACCGCGGAGAACGATGACGAGGCGGAAGACGCGGAGGACGAGGAGTAAGCTCCTGAATAAGCACAATGAAACGTCCCGGAACATGGCTCCATGTTCCGGGACGTTCGTTTTTTATGGTGGATCAGTGCAGATCGCAGTAGTCCAGGTTCGCGCTCTCCTCAGTGACGGAGGCGCCCGTGAAGTAAGTGTTCACATCCTTCAGGCTCTCTGCGGCGCGCAGCGGATGCCCTTCGGGTATGTAGATCACGCCGACCTGCTCCGTGGACGGGCAGCGGGGCGTGGCGACGTTGCGCGATTCGGTGCATATGGTCACGGCGCGGTGCATGTTGCAGTATTCCGTGGGCTGCGTGCCCATCAGATAGTAGTCCGTCGTCGTGCCGTAGCCGTTGATGTCGTGTGCACAGGCGGTGGTGGGGAGCATGCCCGACACGGAGCACGTCTCGACCTGTATCAGTCCGTAGTCCGAGGGCGAGCCGCCTATGATGTCGCGGTCCGACGTGCAGTTCGTGAGCGTGTGCACCTGTTCCATGATGGCGGCCCACAGCGGCGCGGCGTACGCGCCGCCCGTGGCGTCGGAGGTCAGCGCCTTGTAGTTGTCCGAGCCGATCCACACCGCGCCCGCGTAATAGCCGGTCATACCGGCGAACGTGACGCCCACGGAGTTGCCGTTCGTGCCGGTCTTGCCCGCGACGGTGATCTCGCCGAATTTCGCGCGCGAGCCCGTGCCCGTCTCCTCGTCCACGCAGCCCTTGAGCATGTCTACGAGCATCCACGCCGTGGAGGACTTGAGCACCTCGCGCTTGAGCTGCACCTCGCCTATGTCGATATACACGGTGCCGTCGGGATTCAGTATCTGCGTGAACGCGTAGGATTCTTGGTAGGTGCCGGAGTTCGCCACCGCGGCATAGGCGGTCGCGAGCTCGACCATGGTGGGCTGCGAATAGCCCAGCGACAGGCCCGCGCCCGTGGCGAGTATGCTGTCCGGCTCGAAGCCGAACATCAACAGGTATTTGACGGAGTTCTCAAGACCTACGTATTCATACAGCGCGTGGGCCGTGGAGGTGTTGTGCGAGCGGTTGATGGCGGCGCGCATGGATTCCACGCCCGTGTAGTCGCCGTCCTCTTCGAAATTGCGCGGATAGCCGCTGCCGCCCAGCCAGCCCTCTATGGGTATGGGCAGGTTGAGCACCGGCGTGCCGGGGCTCTTGCCCAGGTCTATGGCGGGGCCGTACACGCTCAGCGGCTTTATGGACGAGCCCACGGGCATGTTCATCTGGTAGGCGCGGTTCAGCTGCAGCTTCTGCACAGGCGTCGAGCGCCCGCCTATGATGGCCACGAGCTCTCCCGTGTGCCAGTTGACCACGGCGGCGGCCGCCTGCGGCTGCTGGAGCGTCAGGTATTCGCCGCCGCCCAGCGACGCCTGCGTGACGGAGTCGTTCGAGTAGCGCGTGGAGGGATAGCTCTGCCAGTTGGTCACGGTGTCCTGCACGGCCTGCTGCACCTCGGGTATCAGCGAGGTGAAGACCTTGTAGCCGCCGTTGCGCAGCTTGGTCTCCATGGAGCTGCGGTTGGAGCGCGTGTCCTCTAAGTTCTCGACGCGCAGCATCTTCGTCACGACGTCGTGTATGGCGTATTCGACGTAATAGGCGTTGTCGTACATGGCGTTCGCCGCCGCGGTCGAGGATTCGAGCACGGTGATCTGCTCCGCGAGCGCGTCCTGATACTCCTGCGATGTGAGCATGCCCTGCTCGTACATGCAGCGCAGCACGTATTCCGTGCGTATGCGCAGGCCCTCGGGCGTGCTGTAATCGCTGTTGCCGTAGAGACAGCGGCGCGGGTTGTAGCGCGTGGGGTTTCGTATCATGCCGGCCAGCACGGCGCATTCGCGCATGGTCAGCTCGTCCAGATCCTTGCCGAAGTAGTCCTGCGCGGCGATCTTGACGCCGTAGCTCGAACCGCCCATGTAGATGACGTTCAGGTAGGCCTCGAGTATCTGCTCCTTGGTCAGGTTCTTCTCGGCCTCGACGGCGAGATAGCTCTCCTGGACCTTCCTGCGGTAGCTCTGGTCGCTCGTCAGCATGGTCAGCTTGACCAGCTGGCAGGTCAGCGTGGACGCGCCCTGCGTGTTGCCGCCCATCACGTTGTTGACAAGGGCGCCCAGCTGGCGTTTGATGTCTATGCCGTGGTGCTCATAGAAGCGGGCGTCCTCGACCGATATGACCGCGTTGATCAGGTTCTGCGGTATGTCCTCGATCTCGACGTATATGCGGTTCTGCGAGCCCTTGAACTCGGTGATCAGATTGCCGCGCGAATCGTATATGAACGATGTCTGCGCCTGCGCTCCGATCTTGTCCAGGTCCAGGTCGGGCGTGGTGTCCAGCCACGCCTTGCCCACGCCGCCGATCAGGCCGGCGCCGGACACGGCGATCAGCAGTATCACGAAGAAGAGCATGCGCAGCGTCATGAACGCGACGGACAGCACGAAGCTCCTGTCGTGCTCGCGCGGTTTGAATACGGTGTATCTTGCCATGGTGCCTCCATATGGTCACATACTATAGGTAAAAGCGCCCGCCCCGGGCGGGGCGGCGCGGACATATCGCGTCAGAAAGCATTATACCATGCAAATGGGACAGGTCTGCTGAATTTCCGTGTCTTTTTCGTGAATGCGCAAGTCTTTGACGGGACAAACACGCTTGACGTTCCAGACTATTTCCTGTATAATCATGGTAAAGTGGAAAGGGAAAGAGGGGGTGCAGCGGGTGTTTTCTTCCAAATTGAAGAGTGCGCGCACGGACATGCTGGCCAGGGCCTTTTTGACCCTGAAGGACGAGGAGGACTGCTACAGGCTGTTCGAGGATCTGTTCACGATACGCGAGGTGCAGGACCTGGGCCAGCGCCTGCAGGTGGCGCAGATGCTCTCCGAGGAATCGACCTATGCCGAGATCGTCGAGAAGACGGGCGTGTCCACGGCGACCATCGGCCGCGTGAACCGCGCGCTCAACTACGGCGCGGGCGGCTATCTGAATGTGCTTGAGCGAATGAAGACCGAGGAAGCGTGAACATGATCGATCTGAACCAATTGAATCCACCGCAGCGGACCGCCGTGGAGAATACGGATGGCCCGCTGCTCATTTTGGCGGGCGCGGGCAGCGGCAAGACGCGCGTGCTGACCTACAGGGTGGCCTATCTGATGGAACACGGCGTGCCGCCGTGGAAGATACTGGCCATCACGTTCACCAACAAGGCGGCGCGCGAGATGGCGGACCGCGTGCGCGCGCTCACGGGCGCGGCGGGCGCGGATGCATGGGTCTCCACGTTCCATTCGTTCTGCGCGCGCGTGCTCAGGCGCGATATCGAGAAGCTGGGCTACCAGCGCTCGTTCACGATCTACGACGAATCGGACTGCCAGGCCGTGATAAAGGCGGTGCTCAGGCAGATGGATCTGGGCGAGCGGGACTATCCCGTCAAGAGCATCAAGCGCGCGATCTCGGACGCGAAGAACAGGCTGCTGACGCCGGACGAATGGTACGGGGAATCTGAGGGCCAGGAACGCGACAGGAAGATCTGCGAGGCCTTCAAGGCCTATGAGAAGGCGCTCAGGGAGAACAACGCGCTGGACTTCGACGATCTGCTGGTCAAGACGCTGGAGCTGTTCGTGAACAATCCGCCGGTGCTGCAGTACTACCAGGACCGCTTCGATTACGTCATGGTGGACGAGTACCAGGACACGAACCACGCGCAGTACGAGCTGGTCAGGCTGCTTGCGCAGCAGAAGCAGAACCTGTGCGTGGTGGGCGACGACGACCAGTCCATTTACGGCTGGCGCGGCGCGGACATACGCAACATACTGGACTTTGAAAACGACTTCCCGAACGCGCGCGTGATCAAGCTCGAACAGAACTACCGCTCGACCGGGAACATACTGGACGCCGCCAACCAGGTCATCGCGCACAACATGGGCCGCAAGGAGAAGGCGCTCTGGACGGAATCCGGCGAGGGCGACAAGGTCATGCTCTACCGCGCGCTGGACGAGAGGGAGGAGGGCGCCTTCATCGCCGCGATGTGTCAGAAGCTTGGAAAGGAAGGCATACAGCCCGGCGGCATAGGCGTGCTGTACCGCACGAACGCGCAGTCGCGCGTCATAGAAGAAGCCTTCGTGCGCGCGGGGCTGCCCTACCGCGTATACGGCGGCGTCAGGTTCTATGACCGCAAGGAGGTCAAGGATCTTGTGGCGTACATGAGCGCCATCGCGAACCCGATGAACGACGTGGCGGTCAGGCGCATCATCAACGAGCCTAAGCGCGGCATAGGCGACGGCACGGTGGACAGGCTTGCGGAATACGCGCTGCAACAGGAAGACAGCCTGATGAATGCCGTGTTGGATTACGAAAGCGTCGGCCTGAGCGGGCGCGCCGCCAAGGCGGTGGGCGCGTTCCAGGACCTCATGGTCGAGCTGACGGGCGCGTTCTACGAGAAGAAGCCCGGCGAGTTTTTGGATCTCGTCATAGAGAAGACGGGCTATGTCGAGCTGTTGAAAAACGAGAACACGCCGGAGGCGCAGTCGCGCATAGAGAACATCAAGGAGCTGCAGGGCGCCGTGTCCGAATACGAGCGCATGCATCCCGAGGGCGATGTCGCGGGCTTTTTGGAGCAGGCGGCGCTCATGACCGACCTGGACAACATGCAGGACGGCGAGGGCGCGGTCAGCCTCATGACGCTGCATTCGGCGAAGGGGCTCGAGTTCGACGCGGTGTTCCTTCCGGGCATGGAGGAGAGCGTGTTCCCGCTGACGAGGGCGCTTTACGACGAGGACGCCCTCGAAGAGGAGCGCAGGCTCGCCTACGTGGGCATCACGCGCGCGAAGAAGAAGCTGTTCATGAGCTATGCCAACACGCGCACGCTCTACAACGAGAGGCACATGAACGCCCTTTCGCGCTTCGTCGAGGAGATACCGCCGAGGCTCATACGCACGGGCAGCCGGCGGGGCGAGGCGGGCCGCGTGCCGCCACCCACGGGCTTTCGCAGGCAGCCGACGCCCGCGTCCGGATACGGGCGGCAGCTGCCTTCCTATGGAAAAGCGAATTACGTGCGCTCCGCCGCGCGGGACGTGAAGCCCGTGATCGAGTACGCCGTGGGCGACAGGGTGATACACAGGTCCTACGGCGCGGGCGTCGTCAGGGCCGTCGAGGGGCAGGGCGCGGAGCAGGTCGTGAAGATCGATTTTGGCCCCCTGGGCGAGCGGGAATTCAATGCCGCCGCCGCGCCGATCACGAAAGTGGGGAAATGACATATGGACCGAATGCGTACACTGGTCGATCGCCTGAACGAGACGGCCTATCAGTATTATACTCTGGACGCGCCGACCATATCCGACAAGGAATGGGACGCCATGTATGACGAGCTCGTCGCGCTTGAAAGGGAGACGGGCACGGTGCTGCCGGATTCGCCGACGCACCGCGTGGGCGGCGCGATACTGCCGCAGTTCGAACCGCATACGCACTTGGCGCCGCTTTGGAGCATGGGAAAGGCGCAGTCCATAGAGGAGCTGCGCGACTGGGCCGTGCGCGCGGAAAAGCTCAGGCAGGCGGCGGGCGGCCTTCCGCCGCTCAGCTACGTGGTCGAGCACAAGTTCGACGGCCTGACCATCAACCTGACCTATGAGGGGGGCGTGCTCACGCAGGCGGCCACGCGCGGCAACGGCGTGACCGGCGAGGCGATACTGCCGCAGGCGCGCACGATACGCACGATACCGCTGACGATATCCTATGCCGGGCGCATGGAGGTGCACGGCGAGGCGCTCATGCGCATAAGCGTGCTGGACCGCTACAACGAGACGGCGGACGTGCCGCTCAAGAACCCGCGCAACGCCGCGGCGGGCGCGCTCAGGAACCTGGACCCGAAGGTGACGGCCTCGCGTTCGCTGGACGCATTCTTTTATGACGTAGGCTATATCGAGGGCAGGACGTTCGCAAACCAGAGGGAGATGATGGATTTCCTCAGGGAGAACCGCTTCCCCGTTGCGGACTGCGAGATCGAGTGCGCCACGTTCGACCGGGTCGTCGAGGCGGTGCATTCGATCGAGACATCGCGCGCCGATCTGGACTATATGATCGACGGCGCCGTGATCAAGATCACGGATTTCGCCACGCGCGAGGCGCTGGGCTTTACCGAGAAGTTCCCGCGCTGGGCGGCGGCGTACAAGTTCGAGGCGGAGGAGCAGACGACCATCGTTGAGGGCGTGACCTGGCAGGTGGGACGCACGGGCAAGCTCACACCGCTTGCGCACGTGGCGCCTGTGGAGCTGGCGGGCGCGACGGTCAGGCGCGCGACGCTCAACAACTGGATGGACATACAGAGAAAGCGTGTGCAGCTGGGCTCCAAGGTCTGGATACGCCGCTCGAACGAAGTGATCCCGGAGATCATGGGCCGCGTGGACGAGGATCAGTCTGATGAGAGGCCCATCGAAAAGCCTGCGGTCTGCCCGGACTGCGGCGCTACGCTGGTCGAGCGCGGCGCGCACCTGTTCTGTCCGAACCGCGACGGCTGCCGCGAGCAGATCGTGCAGCGGCTGAGCCACTTTGCCAGCCGCGACGCGATGGACATCGACACCTTCTCCGAAAAGACGGCGGGCCAGCTGGTGGACGCGGGACTGATACAGGAGGCGGACCAGCTCTACACGCTGAAGGCGGACGACCTCAAGTCGCTGGAGCGCTTCGGCGAAAAGAAGGCGGAGAACCTCGTGCGCGCGATCGACAGAAGCCGCACGCGGCCGCTGAGCGCCTTCATATACGCCATAGGCATACCGAACATCGGCGCGAAGACGGCGCGCGACCTGGCGGAGCGCTTCGGTTCGTTGGAGGCCCTGAGGAAGGCGACGCGTGAAGAGCTGGTCGGGATGCAGGACGTGGGGGAGATCGTGGCGGATTCGGTCGCAGGCTTCTTCGAGGACCCGGCGAACGTGCGCATGGTCGACGCGCTGCTGACGAACGGCGTCAC
The DNA here is from genome assembly GCA_015056395.1 of Clostridiales bacterium. GTDB lineage: Bacteria > Bacillota > Clostridia > Christensenellales > Aristaeellaceae > Faecivicinus. The sequence continues at coordinate 1,593 of SVGK01000083.1, read as the reverse complement.
GCCCGAAGCGCCCGCGGCCCGCGCGGCCGGCGGTGCGTTCGAGGGCATGACCGTGGTGGTCACGGGCACGCTTTCCGGCATGACGCGCGCCGAAGCCGAGGAGGCGATACGCCGAAACGGCGGCAGGGCGGCGGGCAGTGTAAGCAAAAAGACCGCGCTGGTCGTCGCGGGCGAGGCTGCCGGCAGCAAGCTTGCGAAGGCGCAGGTGCTGGGCGTCAGGGTGATCGGAGAAGAAGAGTTTGTTGAGTTGATTCGGAATTCGGAATCCGGAATTCGGAATGGCGATAGTCGGCAAAAAGGGTGGTGAACGAAGTCCGAACAAATCTCTTCGACAGTTTCGTCTCGCACGAGCCTCGACCGGAGCGGCGTCTTGTCGACGCCGTCTCCGCGACGTTACCTCAAGTTGCCCGCTGTTTCCGACCTTGATCCCCGAGCTGACGTGACCCGTTGGATCACGCACTGTCCCAGCCACCGCGCCGCAGGCGCGGCGCGAAGCGTCAAGGATGGCGGCCGGTCAAGGCGTTATGTATCCAATCACATCATGTGAAAACTAATATAGATCCTGGTACTGCTTCAGTGTTCGTCACCCCTTCTCTGACTAACACTTTTGGAATTGATGGCCGAAGGTGCGAGTTTCTGAACGACGCTGGGTCCGTATGCCGTTCTATTTGCCGCTTTTTCCCCTTTATTACGAAACTTTTTCTCATAAAACGGGTGCATTCCCGCTGGAAATGTGGTATAATGGAACGACAATGAATTATGGTCGGGGGATAGTGTCCATGTACAGCATGACGGGCTACGGGCGCGGCACTTCGGAGCGAGACGGGCGCGCCATGACGGTGGAGCTCAAGAGCGTCAACCATCGTTTCCTGGACATCGCCTTTCGCATGCCGCGCAACCTGGTCTTTCTCGAGGAAGCGGGGCGAAAACGCATATCCTCGAAGCTCGCGCGCGGGCATGTCGACCTGTTCCTGACCTACCAGAACCTGCGCCGCGACGCGAAGCGCGTCACGGTGGACAGGGCGCTGTTCGACGGCTATGTCGAGGCGCTGGCCGGGCTGCGGGACGCGGGCCTTGCGGACGACCTGACGCTCATGTCGGTGGCGAAGCTTCCCGACGTCATGCAGGTGGTCGAGGCGGAGGAGGACAGGGATGCTGTGCTCGGGCTGTTCATGGACGCGCTGGACCAGGCGCTTGACGGGCTTACGGCCATGAGGCTTCGCGAGGGCGTCGAGATGAAGGCCGACCTGACCGCGAAGGTCGATTCCATCGAACGGATGACCGACGCGGTCGAAGCGCGCTATCCCGAGACGGTGCAGGCCTATACCGAGCGCCTGCGCGCGTCGATCGAAGAGCTCGTCGGCCAGAACGTCGACGAGACGAGGCTCATGACGGAGGTCGCCGTGATGGCGGACCGCAGCGCCATCGCCGAAGAGACCGTGCGCCTGCACAGCCACATCGCACAGCTGCGCGAGTGCTTCGAGAGCGCGGAACCGGTCGGCCGCCGGCTCGACTTCCTCGTACAGGAGCTGAACCGTGAGGTGAACACCATCTCATCAAAGTCGCAGGACGTGCCCATCACGAAGCACGCGG
>SVGK01000082.1 GCA_015056395.1 Clostridiales bacterium | reverse complement strand
GGTGCCATAGCCAAGTGGTAAGGCAAAGGTCTGCAAAACCTTCATTCCCCGGTCCGAATCCGGGTGGCACCTCCAATTTTAGTGCGTTCTGCCGTGAGCAGGACGCTTTCTTATTTCAGCCATACAGGGTCCCTCATATGCGCAGGCGACTTCGTAACATAAAATGCGCTTGCATTCGCACTTCGGGAAGCCTATAATGGATCTGTAACAAGAGAACAAGAGCATGGAACGGAGGAATTCCTGATGAAGACGAATGCCTATGCAGGCACGCAGACGGAAAAGAACCTGCTGGCCGCGTTCGCGGGCGAATCGCAGGCGCGCAACAAGTACACCTACTTTGCCTCCAAGGCGAAGAAGGAAGGCTACGAACAGATCTCTTCGCTGTTTCTGAAGACGGCCGAGAACGAGAAGGAACACGCCAAGATGTGGTTCAAGGAGCTGAACGGCATCGGCACGACCGCCGAGAACCTGGAGGCCGCCGCGGACGGCGAGAACTTCGAGTGGACGGACATGTACGAGGGCTTCGCAAAGACCGCCGAGGAGGAGGGCTTCCCGCAGCTGGCGGCCAAGTTCCGCGCCGTCGCGGCCATCGAGAAGCGCCATGAAGAGCGCTATCGTGCGCTTTTGAAGAACGTCGAGATGCGCCAGGTGTTCGAAAGGAGCGAGGTCAAGGTCTGGGAATGCCGCAACTGCGGCCACATCGTTGTGGGCACCAAGGCGCCCGAGGTCTGCCCGGTGTGCGCGCATCCGCAGAGCTATTTTGAGATCAGCGCAGAGAACTATTGAGTAACGCGATACAAAAGGCTGTCTCAATCCGAGACAGCCTTTTTGAGTGTGAACCAGAAGCGGGAGCCGCGCCCGGGCGATGTGTCGACGTCTATGCGGCCGCCCATCAGCTCGACCAAGCTGCGCGCGATCGGCAGGCCCAGACCCGTGCCCTTGCTGCGCATGCGCGAGCGGTCCGCCTTGTAGAAGCGCTCCCATATGTACTTCAGGTCCTTGGGCTCTATGCCGCAGCCCGTGTCCGTCACGGAGATGACGGCGTTCGCGCCGTCCTCCTCGACAGATACGGTGACGCTGCCGCCCGCGGGCGTAAAGTCTATCGCGTTGTTGAGCAGCACCACCAGCACCTGTACGATGTGCGCCTCGTCGCCCATGACCGTGAGCCCTTCGTCGAACGGGAGGGCCTCCATGCGTATGCCCGCCTGCTGCGCGGACGGATGCATGTCCTGCAGCGCCTCCGTGATCGCCAGGCCGAGGGACACGGGCGCGATCGCCACGGATGCGCTGCCGCTCTGCAGGCGCGACAGGTCGAGCATCTCGCCGACGAGCGCTTCGAGACGCCGCGCCTCGCGGTCGATGATGACGTAGTATTCCTGCCGCTCCTCTTCGGAATCGACCACGCCGTCCATCAGCGGCTCGACCAGGCCGCGTATGCCCGTGAGGGGCGTGCGCAGCTCGTGGGAGACGTTGCTGATGTAATCGCGGCGCATCTGCTCCAGACGTTCCGATTCGGACACGTCGGACAGGTGGCAGACCACGCCTATGCCCTGGTCGCCCGTCACGGGCGCGATGTGCGCGTGTATCGAGCGCTTGGTCGCCGTATTCCACTGCATGTCCTCCGGCGCGTCCGTCATGAGCACGCGGTCGACGCCCTTGAACAGGCGTATCACGGCCGGATTCGTGCGGAGCGAGGCCTTCAGTTCGTCGAATGACCTGAGCTCCAGCATCTCGAGCAGCGCGATGTTGTAGTGCACGATGGCGCCGACGGCGTTGACGGCGAGTATGCCGTCGTCCATGCCGTCGATGATCGCGTTCAGCCTGTCGCGTTCAAGGCGCATGGATTCCATCGAGCTCTCGACGCGATCGTTGAGCTCGCTGAACGCCTCGTACAGGCGCCCGATCTCGTCGGTACCGGTGTGCATCAGGGGCGGGTCGCCTTCGTTCTCGACCATGTGGTCCGCGGCCGCCGTGAGCTCGACGATGGGTTTTGAGAGCATGGACGAGGAGCGCACGGACAGCGCGATCGCCACGGCCATGCTCACGACGAGGCTCAACAGCGCGATCAGCACGAGCTGCTGCCTGAGTCCGCGCAGGTTCCGCATGGGCTTGAACAGGAACATGGCGTACAACACGTTGCCGTCCGCGTCGTGCACGGGGGCGCCGGCGTAGAACACCCAGCGCCGGGAAAACGAGAAATTCACCGAGGCGCTGACCGTCTCGCCGTCCAGCACGCGATGCGCGTCCGCCAGGAAGCGCTGGTCGTCCACGTCTATGGCATGAAAAACGGCCTCCTCCGGGTGCAGGGGAAGCTCGTTTTCATCGCTGTTCTCGATCTTGACCAGAGAGCTTGTGATCGTGTCGCCGTCCTTGTCCACGATGATCACGGTGCCGCCCACAAGGCGCTGGTAATTTTCCGTGATCTGACCGTAGTTGGCGTTCTTGCGAAAGCCATAGCTGCTCTCGCGCTGCGCGATGGACCTGCACTGCTTGAGCGTCTGGTCCATGAAGTAGGTCCGGATGGCGTGCGCGGAATAAAGGCCCGCCACGATGGTGAATATGAACGCCGCGACGGCCGCCGTCAGTATGTGGCTGATCAGCGACTTGCGGCGTATGCTGGTGCGCTTTTTCGCCATGATGTCAGGAGTTTGCCAGCAGCTCGAAGCGGTAGCCCACGCCCCAGACCGTGCGGATGTCCCAGTCGTTGCCGGGCAGGCACAGCTTGGCGCGTATGCGCTTCATGTGGCTGTCGATGGCGCGCACGTCGCCCGGATAGTCGTAGCCCCAGATGCTTTCTAACAGATGCTCGCGCGAGAACACCATGCCGGGGTTGCGCGCAAGCGTCCAGAGTATCTCGGTCTCCTTGGGCGTGCAGGGGATCAGCGTGCCGCCCACGCGCACGGTGAACGCGGCCATGTCGATCTCCAGGTTGCCGATCTTGAGCGTGGAGCCGGTGCCGTCGTCCTCGGGGTCATGCATGCGCCTGAGCACCGCCTTGATGCGCGCAAGAAGCTCGCGCGGGCTGAACGGCTTGGTGATGTAGTCGTCCGCGCCGAGCTCGAGGCCGCGCAGCTTGTCGAACTCCTCGCCCTTGGCCGTGAGCATGATGATGGGCATCACGGATTGCTTGCGGATCTCCGCGCACACGTCGAAGCCGTCCATCTCCGGCATCATGATATCGATCAGTGCGATGTCCGGGCGCTTTGAGAGCGCGAGGGACACGGCCTCCTTCCCGTCATAGGCGGACAATATCTGATAACCTTCGTGCCGGAAATAGGCGTTCAACGATATGTGGACGTTTCTGTCGTCGTCCGCGACGAGTATCGTGCAGTTTCGTCGTCTCTCTTCCATAGGAACACTCCTTGTCGAAGGGCAGGGCGTGCGAGTGCATACTACTATATCCATCATATCAGCAATGTTTGTCAGGAGTGTTATGAATATGGCGTATACATGAGGAAATCCTTGTATTAATATGCATACGGACACAGACCGAAGGATGGTGGGAGAGGATATGGACATCGGAGGGCTTCATATAGGCCGGGGCGCGGGCCTTTCGCCCATGGCGGGCGTAACGGACGCCGCAATGCGCCTGCTCTGCACAAGGCAGGGCGCGGCGTGGGCCGTGAGCGAGATGCTGAGCGCGAAGGGCTGGATCTACTCAAAGGGAAAGAACGAAAACGCAGTGCGGCTGCTCGACCGCCTGCCCGGCGAGTGCACGGGCGGGCTGCAGCTGTTCGGCCGAGAGCCCGACATGGTGGCGGAGGCGGCCAGGCAGCTTCAGGATAGGGGCTTTTCGTTCATAGACCTGAACTTCGGCTGTCCCGCGCCGAAGATCGCCGGGAACGGCGAGGGCAGCGCGCTGATGCTCGAACCGGAGCTCTTGGGGCGCATCGTGCGCGCGGCCGCGGACGCGACGCCGCTGCCTGTCACGGCGAAGATACGCGCCGGCTGGGACGACGCGCACAGGAACGCCGTGGAGGTCGCGCGCATATGCCGCGACAACGGCGCCTGCGCCGTGGCGGTGCATCCGCGCACGCGCGTGCAGCAGTACGCGGGCAGGGCGGACTGGTCTGTGATCAGGGATGTGAAGCGCGCTGTGGACATACCGGTGATCGGCAACGGCGACATACGCACGGGCGCGGACGCGGTGCGCATGATAGAGGAGACAGGCTGCGACGCGGTCATGGTCGGTCGCGGCGCGATGGGCGATCCGTGGATATTCGCGGAGATAGCTGCGGCGTTCGACGGGAGGCCCTGGACGCCGCCCTGCCGCGAAGAGGTGGTCGACATGGCTCTTGCGCACCTCGACCTCGAGACGAAGCTGCACGGCACGCGGCAGGGCCTTCTCGAGATGCGCAAGCACATCGCATGGTACATCTCGGGCTGGCCGGGCGCGGCCAGGACGAGGGAGAGGGTGAATACGATGGAGACGGTGGAAGAGGTGAGGGAGGAGCTTCTTAAAATTCGGAATTCGGAATCACTCACGTCCCCTCGAACAGCCCTTCCCTCGTGATGTTCTTCAGCCACTTCTTTTTCCTGTAATGCCGTATCACCGCGGGCCACTTGACGAATTCGTCCGTACAGAGCAGGAAGTACACCCACAGCGGCGGCAGCTTGAGCACCGCCGCGGCGAAGAAGCCCAGCGGCACGGCGTAGCACCACATGTCCACGATGTCGCAGAAGAAGCCGAAGCGGCTGTCCCCGCCCGCGCGGAACACGCCCGCGATCAGCGTCGTATTGACGGCCTGCCCCATCACGTAATAGCTGTTGATCAGCAGCATGACCCTGAGATACCCGCGGCCCGTCTCGGTCAGGTCGGCGAACCTGAGCATGAAGGGCATCGCCGCGAGTATGATCGCGCCGCCGACCGCGCCGAACACCACGGTCAGCCAAAGCACCTTCTTTGCGGTGACCTCCGCGCGCTTGAGGTCGTTCTCGCCGATGATCTGTCCCAACAGTATGCCGCCCGCGTTCGCCACGCTGAAGCAGAACACCGTGCCGAAGTTGCGCATCAGCGAGGCGAACGAGTTCGCCGCGACCATGTCGTTGCCCAGGAAGTGCCCTATGATCACCGAGTACATCGAAAAGCCCAGCCCCCATACGATGTCGTTGCCCAGCGCGGGCAGCGCCATCCTGAGGAAATCGTTGAACAGCAGGCGGTTGCGCTCGAACATCGCGGAGAAGCTGAGCTTCGCGCTCGCGCTCCTGTGCGATACGATGAGCACGAGCGCCAGCTCGACCAGGCGCGACGCGGACGTGGCGATGGCGACGCCCGTCGCTCCCAGTTTCGGCGCGCCGAACAGTCCGAATATGAACACGGCGTTCAGCGCGATGTTCAGCAGCAGCGCCGTGGCGTGCAGCGCGGTCGTGACCCTGACGCGCCCTATGCTGCGCAGCACCGAGAGGTGTACCTCGACGATGCCCCAGCACAGGTAGGCGATGCTCAGCCACCGCAGGTACGATGCGCCTATGCCTATGAGCAGGGGATCGTGCGTGAACAGCAGCATCATCTTGTCGGGCGCCAGCGCCGCGCCCAGCGCGAACAGGCACGACACCAGCATGGAGAACCTCAGCGCGATGCCCTCCACGGCGCGTATGGCGCGCATGTCGCCCTTGCCGTAGTACTGCGCGCAGAGTATCGTGGCGCCCGTGCCGAGCCCGTAGTACACGTTCATCAGTATGCTTGCGTACTGCGCCGCCAGCGAGACCGCGGCGATGTGGTCCTGCCCCACGAAGTTCAGCATGACCACGTCCGCCGAGTTGACCGCCGCGCTGAGCAGGTGCTGGAACACCAGCGGCACCGCCAGCCGCGCGATCTGACCGTATATGCGCCTGTCGTTCGGTTGCATGACAAAGACCCCTGTCGTGATTATTCTTTCTTATGATAACACGCGCGCATGGACGGCGCAACGGCTTTTTGATAAGGAAAGCGTTAATGGCATTGACGCGCCGCTGTGCCTGTGGTATGATGGGTGTAAACAGCGTACGATCATCCGTACGCATGCGGCCCGGCATGGGGGCTGCCCGAACATCCCAAGGTTACCGTCCGTCCATGCAGCCATATCTCAAAGCAACGAAGGAGGCATCCCGATGAAACGAATGATCTCACTGTCACTGGCGCTGGTCATGCTGCTTGCGCTCATCGCCGTACCGTCTCTGGCGGAGGAGCCTGAGACGAAGACGCTGCGCATCATCGGCACCAGCGACCTGCACGGCAAGTTCCTGCCCTGGGACTACGCCCTGAACGCGGAGAGCACGTCCGGCAGCGTCGCGCAGCTTTCCACGGCCATTGCCCAGTACCGCGACGAGAACACGCTGCTTGTGGACGCGGGCGATACCATACAGGACAACTCCGCGGACATCTTCGTGGGCTCCGACGACGTCCACCCCATGATACAGGCCATCAACGCGCTTGGCTATGACGTGTGGGTGACCGGCAACCACGAGTACAACTACGGCATGGACACCGTCAGGAAGACTATTTCCGACGTCGAGTGCAAGGCCCTCGTGGGCAATGTCTACGACGAGAAAGGCGATCACATCGCGGACGGCTACACCATCATCGAAAAGGACGGCGTGCGCATCGCCCTGATCGGCATGGTCACGCAGAACATCACCCGCTGGGACGCCCAGAACCTGGCCGAGTGCACCGTCACCGATCCTCTGGAGGAGACGCGCGCCATCATCGACCAGATACAGGGCCAGTACGACGTGCTGGTCGGCGTGTTCCACATGGGCATCGAGAACGAGTACGGCGTGGCGAATTCCGGCGTCACGGACATACTGAACGCGTGCCCCGAGTTCGACGTGATGGTCTCGTCGCACGAGCATGCCCAGATCCCGAACATGGACATCAACGGCGTGCTGGTCGTGCAGAACAAGAACATGGCGCAGACCATGGCTGTGATCGACCTGACGCTTGAGAAGGACGGCGACGGCTGGAAGGTCGTGGACAAGACGTCCGAGAGCATCAACATCGCCGATTACGAGGCCGATCCCGCCATCGTGGAGCTGCTCGGCAAGTACGACGAGCAGGCGCGAGCGGACGCCGAACAGGTCATCGGCCAGCTGACCGACGGCGCGCTGGCGCCCGAGAACGAGATCAAGGAGATACCCAGCGCACAGATCGAGGACACCGCGCTGATGGACCTGATCAACGAAGTGCAGATGTACTACACCGGCGCGCCCGTGTCCGCGGCGGCGCTGTTCACGATGGACGCCAACATGTACCCCGGCGACATCAAGAAGTGCGACATGTCCCTGATCTACAAGTATACCAACACGCTGTACAAGCTGCACATGAACGGCGCGCAGCTCAAGAAGTACATGGAGTGGTCCGTGAACTACTACAACACCTTCGCAGACGGCGACCTGACCATCTCCTTCAACCCCGACATCCGCGCCTACAACTACGACATGTTCGAGGGCGTGAATTACGAGGTGAACGTCGCCAACGAGCCCGGCAGCCGCATCGAGAACCTGACCTGGCCCGACGGCACGCCCGTCAAGGACGAGGACGAGTTCGACATCGCCGTGAACAACTACCGCGCCACCTCGCAGCTGCTGGCTCCCGGCGAGATCTTCGATGAGGGCGACCTGCCCGAGCTGCTGGAGATCGACGTGCACGGCGAGATCGGCGGCGTGCGCGAGCTGATCGGCGACTACATCGTCAACGTCAAGGGCGGCGCCATCAGCCCCGAGTGCAACAATAACTGGAAGATCACCGGAAACGACTGGGACGAGGAACTCCACCAGAAGGCGGTGGAGATGCTGGCCGCGGGCGAGCTGACCATCGAAGCCTCCGAGGACGGCAGGACGCCCAACGTCAAGGCGATCACCGTGGAAGACGTCGCGTAAGGCGACAGGGTATGATCCGTCCCCCGGCCGAAACGCCGGGGGACGACTATTTTTGGAGAACCGGTAAATTCCTGCTTGCCATTTTGCCGAACTTGCGATACAATAGGATATAAGTGGAAGGCATGTGCTTTCATCTCATCAGAAACGGAGGGACTTTCATGTATCAGGATGTCATCAACACCGCAGGTGCGAAGATGGACAAGACCATCGACTTCATCCAGAAGGATCTGAACACGCTGCGTGCCGGCCGCGCCAATCCGCAGATCCTCGATAAGATCACCGTTGATTACTACGGCACGCCGACGGCCCTGAACCAAGTCGGCAACATCTCCTCGCCCGAGCCGCGCATGCTGGTCATCGCGCCGTGGGAGCCGAAGATGATCGGTCCCATCGAGAAGGCGATACAGAAGTCCGACATAGGCATCAACCCCTCCAACGACGGCAAGGTCATACGCCTGATCGTGCCTGAGCTGAACGAGGAGCGCCGCAAGGAGCTGTGCAAGAAGGTCCGCAAGGAGATCGAGGAGGGCAGGGTCTCCATACGCGCGATACGCCGCGACGCCATGGAGCAGATCAAGAAGCTCAAGAAGGATTCCGCGATCACCGAGGACGACCAGAAGAAGGCGGAGGAGAAGCTCCAGAAGGTCACCGACGAGCACATCAAGGAGATGGATCAGGTAGGCGCAGCCAAGGAAAAGGAGATCATGTCCATCTGACGGACGTGCCCGCCCTTAAGGCAGCCACATCAGGCTGCCTTCACTTGTAATGGAAGGAGACGCCCATGTTTGTCGAGAAGCTGGCCAGGCTCTTCAATGTGTTCAAAAAGGACCAGAAGCCCGCGTACATCACCGTGCCCATAAGCCATGTCAACAGCGCGGCGCAGGTGCAGGCGCTGCCGCCCATGCGCATGCCCAGGCACGTCGCCATCATCATGGACGGCAACGGGCGCTGGGCAAGGCGCAAGGAGCTGCCGCGCTCGGCGGGGCACGCCGCCGGGGTGGAGGCGCTGCGCGACATCATACGCGCAAGCGACGACTGGGGCATAGAATACCTGACCATATACGCCTTCTCGACGGAGAACTGGGCGCGCTCGCACGAAGAGGTCGAGGCGCTCATGGCGCTGCTGCTCAAGTATTTCGCCTCCGAGATCGACGAGCTGGACGAAAAGAACGTCAGGATCACGATCATAGGCAACATCGGCGACCTGCCCGAAGCGCAGCGAGAGGCCGTGCGGAACGCCATGGCGCGCACGAAGGAGAACACGGGGCTCAAGCTCAACATCGCGCTGAGCTACGGCGGGCGCGCGGAGCTGGTGCGCGCGGCGAAGGCGCTGGCGCAGAAGGCGGCCGACGGGACACTCGCGCCCGAGGACATCGACGCGCAGGCGCTCGAGGCGGAGCTCTATACGGCGGGCCAACCCGACGTGGACCTGCTGATACGCACAAGCGGCGAGATGCGGCTTTCCAACTTCCTGCCGTGGCAGACGGTCTACGCGGAGCTGGTGTTCGACCGCACGCTCTGGCCGGACTTTGACCGCGCGGCCTACATGCGGGCGCTGCGCGAATACGCGAACCGCGACCGGCGCTACGGCCGGCGCGACGGGGAAACGGGGGAAGCCAATGCATAAGCGGGTCTACACGGCCATCGTGTTCACCGTCGTGCTGATCGCCGCGGTGCTGCTGCAGGGATGGGCGGAGCGCATCGTGCTGCTTGCGTGCATGCTGACGGGCGTCTGGGAGATGTGCGGCGCCATGCAGGCGAAGGGCCTCAAGCCCAACAGGCCGGTCGCGTGCGCGTACTGCTGCCTGACGGTCGTGATGCAGGGGCTCTCCGCATCGGGCGTGCATCCGTTCGACCGCATGGACGCGCCGCTGACCGCCATGGTGTTCGGCGTCATGCTGGGTTTTTCCGTGGTGGTGTTCTCCGGGAAGCCGGACTTCGAGCGCGCGCTGGCGACGTGCTTCCCGATGCTCTATCCGGGCCTCCCGTTCGGCCTGATGATCACGCTCATGGACCGCTCGTGCGCGTTCGTCTCGGCGCTGGCCATGGCGCTTGCGCTGTTCACCGCATCGATCACTGCCCTGGCCCTTGCGGGGTCCAGATTCAGGAAGGCTCCCGTCTCTGTCTGTTT
>SVGK01000081.1 GCA_015056395.1 Clostridiales bacterium | reverse complement strand
CCATCGTCACCCCGCTGTCCAACGAGCCCGCCAACAAGGCCGAGCTGTACACGGACTTCAACGGCGGCGCCGAGACCAGCGTGGCTGCCGGCTTCCGCTTCGACAAGACCCCCGTTGAGGCGCAGTACACCGCTTGCGCGAACCTGTTCGAGCAGTACGGCTTCGCGCTCGAGAACGGCGCTGTGCCGGCCGATGCGGTCGAGGATTACATCGCTCAGTACCAGGCCGATCTGGATGGCGCGGGCTATCAGGACGTCTTGGCCGAGTTCCAGGCCCAGTACGATGCCTGGAAGGCCGCATAAGCCTAGCCACTGAATGAAGTCCCGGAAGGGATATGAGGGAAGGCCGCCGCGCCCGCGAGGGTGCGGCGGCCGGTCTTGTTTTTGGGATGAAGGGGATGTGGAGGTTGGTCGACTGATGATAGGCTGGCAATGACTGATAATTCAGAATTAAGAATTCAGAATGCAGAATCAATGGCCGGGAATCGTTGATGTGGGGAGGCCGGACGATGACGTTGCGTTTGCACGGACGTCGTTTGGAGGGACAGATCATCCGCAGCTGCGCCATCCATGGCGCCCGCGCCCCGAGTGCGATAAGACAAATCGGCAGGCGTACGGGTGAAGCAGGCCATCGCTGTCTCACGTATACCGTATCTCTGTTACGCCCTCTTCAAGAGCACGTCGCGCTCGTACCTTGCCACCTGCTCGAACCACTCGCCGTCCTGCGGCGCGCCCTGGCGGCGGCAGTACTCAGCCCAGATGTCGCCCAGCGGCAGCGTCTTCGCGTCCTCCATCAGCGCAAGCTTTTCGGTGAACCGTGCGCCGTCCTGCAGCGCCCTGAGCTTCTCGTTCGGCTGCGTCAGCGCGTACAGCAGCGCCTTCTGCGCGCTCCGCGTGCCGATCACCCACGCGGCGATGCGGTTGATCGACGCATCGAAGAAATCCAGCCCGATCAGCACCTTGCCCAGCGCGTCGTTGCGCACGATCTCCTTCATGATCTCCTTGAGCTCGTCGTCCAGCAGGACCACATGGTCGGAGTCCCAGCGCACGGGGCGCGTCACGTGCAGCGGCAGTATGTCGAAGTAACAGAGCATCGCCGAGATCTTGTCAGACACATACTCCAGCGGGTGGTAGTGCCCGTTGTCCAGCAGGTTGTATATGCCCGGGTGCGTGGCGGCGTAGCCCATGTAGAACTCGTTCGAGCCCACGGTGTAGCTCTCCAGCCCTATGCCGAACACCTTGCTTTCCACGGAGTCGATCACGTGGGGCAGCGGCTCGGTGAATATCCTGTCCAGGCTGTCCTTCAGGCGCAGGCGCGGGCCCAGTCGGTCGGCGGGCACGTCCTTCAAACCGTCGGGTATCCAGAGGTTGTTGAGCACCTTGTCGTCGAGCCGCGCGCCGATCTCCTCGGCGATAGAGCGGCAGGCGCGCGCGTGGTCGATCCAGAACCTGCGCACGTCGGGGTCGGGGCTCGCAAGCGTCATGCCGTCCACGACCATGGGGTGCGAGAAACACGTCGGGTTGAAGTCTATGCCTATGCCCATGTCCTTCGCAAAATCGACCCAGGGGCGGAAGGGCTCGAACGTGATCCTGTCGCGGTCCGCCCATTCGCCTTCGCCGAACACGGCGTAGCTCGCGTGCAGGTTGATGCGCTTCTTTCCGGGGATCAGCGATGCGGCGAACGCAAAATCGCCGGTGAGCTCGGCAAAGTTCCTGGCCTTGCCGGGGTAGTTGCCTGTGGTCTGTATGCCGTCGGACGCGCTGCCGTCCGGGCGGTCGAAGCCGCTCACGTCGTCGCCCTGCCAGCAGTTGATGGAGATCGCCTTGCCTGCGAGCTGTTCAAGCGCGCGCTCGACGTCCACGCCCAGCCGCGCGTACTGCGCCTTTGCGCTTTCGAATCTTTCCATATGGGCTTTGCTCCCCTTTCGTCAGCCGATCTTTTCGACAAAGTCGGTCATGAAGTCGGAAATGTGTATGGACTGCGGGCACACCTGTTCGCAGCTGTGGCAGTGCAGGCACGACACGGGCCGCTTCTCCACGGGCATGGCGCTCAGCGCCATGGGCGCGATGAAGCCCGGGTTGCCCGCCTGTATGGTGATGAGATGCTCGTTGTACAGCGCGATCAGGCGCGGTATGTCCAGACCCATCGGGCAGTGGCTGACGCAGTAGTGGCACGCCGTGCAGGGTATGGACTTGCGCGCCTGCATCTCCTCGACGATGCCGGAGAGCACGCCGCGCTCCTCGTCGTTCAGCGGCCTGTCCTCTTCGAAGGTCTTCAGGTTCTTTTCGAGCTGGTCCATGGCCGACATGCCGGAGAGCACCATCGTGACGGACGGTATCGACTGCAGGAAGCGGAACGCCCATGCCGCGGTCTCCTCGTCGGGCCTGAGCGCCTTGAGACTGGCGTCCCAGGCGTCGTCCAGATGCGCCAGCCTCCCGCCGCGCAGCGGTTCCATGACCCATACGGGTATCTTCCACTCGTCGAGCAGCGCGACCTTGTCCTTGCCGTGCTGGAATTCCCAGTCGAGATAGTTGAGCTGCAGCTGGCAGAACTCCATGTGCTCGCCGTAGGCCTCGAGGAAGCGCTTCAGCACGGGCATCTCGCCGTGGCAGGAGAAGCCCAGGTGGCGTATGCGCCCGTTCCTCTTCTGCTCCATCAGGTAGTCGAATATGCCGAACTTCGGGTCCAGGTATTCGTTGATGTTCATCTCGCAGACGTTGTGGAACAGGTAGAAGTCGAAGTGGTCCACGCCGAGCTTTTCGAGCTGCTTTTCGAAGATCTCTTTGACCTTGGGCATGTTGCCCACGTCATAGCCGGGGAACTTCGTGGCCAGATAATAGCTGTCGCGCGGATAGCGCGCCAGCGCCTCGCCCATCACCAGTTCGGAGTTGCCGTCGTGATAGCCCCACGCGGTGTCGTAGTAGTTGATGCCGCCCTTCATGGCGACATCGACCATGCGGAAGGTCTCTTCGCGGTCGATCACGGCGTCGTTGCCGTCGATCACGGGCAGGCGCATCGCGCCGAAGCCGAGGGCGGAGAGCTTCAGGCCCTGGAATTCGCGATAGATCATGGCTGTTTTCCTCCTTTTTCCGGTTCGATCGCCATCCGCACGGCGCCTTCCGCCGGGGAAGCGATGGGGTCGTGTATGTCAAGGCCGGGGAGCTTCTCCCTGAGCCTTTCCTCCAGCATCGTCCTGATGGGGCTGCCGCGGCGCAGCACGCCGCCCGAGAACGCAAGCTCGCCGTCGCGCGGGCCCGTCAGCACGAGCGTCTCGAGCTCGTCGACGGCGCGCAGCGCGATCGCCTTCGCCGCCGCGTCCCCCGCTGCAAGTGCGCCTTCCAGGAGCGGCGCGAGCGCCGCGACGTCGCGCTTGTCGCGTTCCCGCGCGTACAGCCAGGACAAGATGTCCGCCGTGCCGAGCTTTTCCGCGACCATATCGTCCAGGCAGGTCGGCGCGGCCCGGCCGTCCCGCGCGCGCACCACCGCCGCGAGCATGTCCCGCCCGATGGCATAGCCGCTGCCGCCGTCGTCGATCAGGTGGCCGCAGCCGCCCGCGCGGCGCGTGCGCCCGTCCCGGTCGCGCATGAGCAGCACCGAACCCGTGCCGGCGATCAGCACCGCGCCGTGGCCGACGAGCGCGCCCGCCAGCGTGATCTCATGGTCGCCCACGAGCCGCGCTTCGCCTCGCCAGCCCGCTTCCTCGAGGGACCGCGCGACGATGTCCCTTGCGCTTTGGCTGCTGACGCCCGCCATGCCTATGACGAGCCGTATGCAGCCCTCGAGCCCGCGCCCGTCGTCCGCCATGAACTGAAGGCACGACTGCACAGTCGAGGCGACGCAGTCGGGCGCGTTGCCGTTGGCGTTCAGTGGACCGAACGTGCGCGTGGCGAACACCTGCCCGCATTCGTCCGCGAGGGCCACGGTGGTCTTCGTGCCGCCGCCGTCCCAGCCGGCGTAGTATCGCGCGCTCACGGCTTTATCGCCTGCGCGATGTGCCCGCCCGCGCGTTCGAGCGCTTCCAGCGCGTCCTCGCGCGTACATCCCAGCAGCAGCATGACGATGGCCGGCTTGCACTGCATGTCACAGGCCTCCAGCGCGCGGCGCGCAGCCTGTTCGGAAGCGCCTGTGGCGGCGGTCACGATGCGCACGGCGCGCGCGGCGAGCTTTTCGTTTGTCGCCTTCACATCCGCCATGAGGTTGCCGTAGACCTTGCCAAGGCGTATCATAGCGCCCGTGGACAGCATGTTGAGTACCATCTTCTGGCAGGTGCCCGCCTTCATGCGCGAAGAGCCGGCGATCACCTCGGGGCCCGGCAGCGGAGCGATCGTGATGTCCGCCAAAGCCGCCATGGCGCTGTTTTGCACGCACACCACGGCGACCACGTCGGCCCCGCGCGCTTTTGCGCGCGCCATGCCGCCCAGCACATAGGGCGTGCGCCCGCTCGCGGCGATGCCGACCAGCACGTCGCCCGGCCCCATGCCGTGCGCGTCGACTTCCCTTTCTCCTGACGCAGGGTCGTCCTCCGCGCCTTCGACGGCCTCCGTCATCGCCGTGCGCCCGCCGGCGATCAGCCCCGTGACCAGTTCCGGCGGCATGCCGAACGTGGGCGGGCATTCCGCGGCGTCCAGCACGCCCAGGCGTCCCGACGTGCCCGCGCCCATGTAGTAGAGCCGTCCGCCCGCCTGAAGGCGCGCGGCGATCAGGTCGACGGCCTGCGCGATCTCGGGCAGCGTCCGTTCGACCGCTTCGGCGCAGCGGCGGTCTTCGCGGTTGATGGCCCTGACCATATCCATGGTGGACATCTCGTCTATGTGCACGGTCAGGGGGTTCGCCTGCTCCGTGTCCAGCCGGTCCAGATCCTCTCTCATGTGACTGCCTCTTCTATGGCCCGGTCGACGCGTTCACGCATGGCCAGAAGCCATCCGGACGCTGGCGGGTAGTCGGAAAACGTGAAGGCCCCGGCGCCTTCGAGCAGCGCGGATTCCGCAAAGGCCCTCCCGCGCAGCGCCTCGAGCAGCCTGAGCGCGCGCAGGTCGCAGAGGCCTTCCGCGAACTGCATAAGCCGCATGGATTCCTCCGGCGCGCCGCCCGGGCCGGGATAGACAACGAAGGCGTCCCCGGCGGGCGCGAAGCCGTCACCGTCGGTGATCAGGTAGGGGTCGATGGCTCTGCGCGAATACTGCGTGTTGTAGAAGTTGTAGCCCCAGTGCAGGAAGCCAGCGATGTCGTACTTATACAGCTGCGCGCCCATGATGCGCGTGCGCGCGCCGGGCAGCGCGATGAACTGGTTGCTCACGTCCCTGTATTGCCCCACGCAGTAGTACGTCCAAAGACCCCTGACGCCCTCCGCGAGAAAGGGCTCTATGCGGTTCGACGCGGCCACGGGATGCCTGACCAGGCCTTCCTTATAGAACGCGACGTCCGAGAGCGCATCGATCACGGTGAAGCCCTGAAGCAGGTCCGCGACGATGCCGTGCGCCCTGCGGTAGCTCTCAAGGTGCGCTTTGGACGGCTCGTCCGAGATGTGGAACAGCGTGCGCTCCCTGAGTCCGCGCGCATCGAGGTGCCGCGTGAGCGCCCCCAGATATCGGCACAGGAACGGCGCGTACTCCTCGCCCGCAGCGTCCGTCTCCCAGCCGAAGCGCCGGACCATGCGGCCATCCCGCCGCACCATGATCTTCGGCGCATGCTCCGCGCCCCACTGCGTGAACAGGTGCGGGATCTCGAACCATTTTGCGCCGAGACGCAGGGCCATGTCGATCCAGCGGTCGAGCAGGCTGAAGTCGAAGGTATAGTCGCCGTCCCGCTCTTCGATGCCCACGAGCTGGCAAGTCATGCGCTCGCCGCCCACGGCGGTGTCCAGCGGCGGCGTGTGTGTGGGCGTCAATACGGCATTGATGCCGCGCTTGACTGCCAGCGCGATGAACCTTTCCGCGATGTCGAAAAAGCGTTCGGAGAACATATCGACGCCGTAGGCGTGGCAGAGGCTGTCGCAGTGCAGCCAGCGCGTATGTATGAGCGTCTGCTCAGGCAGCGCCGCGGGAACGACGCGGACCTGGGTCCGTGCCTCGGCCAGGCGGGCGCCGTCCATGCCCGTGAGCAGCACCGTGACGGGATAGATCCCGGGCGCGGCCCCGCGCTCCGGCGTGAGGTCGATCCACGCGGTCTCCCACAGCCCCGCCCACGCGTTCCAGATGCCGGGCGCTTCCGCGAGTATGTCCGGATAGAGTCCGGGCGTGGTGCGCAGGTAGCCTTCATCGGCGTCCGGAAGGGCGGGGAAGCGCACGGGCACGTGGCGCACCTGCCTCAGACGCACCGTGCCGGGGAAGGGCGTGTCGACCTCCAGCCGCACGTCCGTACGGAACGCGCCGCCCGGGTCGGACCAGGCCGCCTGCACGGAGAGCGTCTCGCCCCACAGGCAGGAGAGGCCGTCCGCGGGCAGATCGGGCAGAGGCCTTTCGTCCAAAAAGACCTTGCACAGCGAGGAGACGAGGAAAAGCTGCATGTGTACCTCCGAAGGCGGGAGAGGGGGGACGGAGTTAGGAGTTAGGAGTGAGGAGTGAGGAGTTTGAGGCGGTTGGCGGTCAACGATCGACAATTGACAATTAACAATTTACAATTAACAATGGCGTTGGAAATCGCTTTGCGATTTCTTTGAATTGAATGGGAGGGGCGGAGCATCTGCATTACCTGTGCCATCACGCCGGTGCGCGGCGGGACCGGAAGCCGCCGTTACGGTCTCGGTGACGAACCGGCCTCGCGTAGGGACGCCATTCATGGCGTCCGCCCGGTCGGTCCCGTGCCGACAAACATATCGGATGACGAACGATCATCGCCTATTTCTGTAGGGACGCGGCATGCCGCGTCCGCGTGGCCTGTGCTGTTGTTGCGGGGCACATGGCGGCCTGGAGGCCGCCGCTACGGATGCGGTCACGAACCGGCCTCGCGTAGGGACGCCATTCATGGCGTCCGCCCGGTCGGTCCCGTGCCGACAAACATATCGGATGCCGAACGAACATCGCCGATCGACATTATAAACTTCTACTTTGATTATATCCGTTTTCCCAAATCGGGTCAATGCCGGCGCGGAAACTTCTCATATAAGAATAAAGGAAAAGGCGCGGACCGCGTCGAAATCATTCTTTCATAAACAAAGGGAGGGACTTGAAATGGATCTTGACAGGCTGATCGAAGCGCGCGTGAGCGTGCGCAGATACGCGTCCGCCGCGGCGCACGAGGACATCATGCTGATACTCGCCCAAGCGCAGCGTGCGCCGTCGTGGAAGAATCTTCAGGCTTCGAGGACCTATGTGGCCGAGGACGCCGAACGGGACGCCGCGCTCAGAGCCTGTCTGCCCCCTTTCAATCTGAAGAGCTCCGCCAACGCGACGCTTGTCGTAACGACGTTCGTGAGGGACACGGCGGGCTTTTCGAACGGCGAACCTGACAACGAGGCGGGCAACCTTTGGGGCGCATATGACCTGGGGCTGCACGACGCATACCTGATACTGGCCGCGAAGGACGCGGGCTTCGACACGCTCATCATGGGCATACGCGACGCCGACAGCCTGCGCAGGGCGCTCGACATCCCTCAAAACGAACAGATCATGTCCGTGATCGCCGTTGGCAAGGCCGCCGAGGCGCCCGCGCCGAAGCCCCGCAAGCCGCTTGACGAAGTGGTGCGCTGCCTATGAAGTGGTGGCTTGCATTGCTGATACAGGCTGCGGAGAGCGCCGCCGCGGGCGCGGCCGTCGCGGCGCTGCACCCACTGGGGCGCATCTATGACGCCGCGATGTGGACGCTGCCGGGGCTGATCGGGCTGCTGACCGCCTACCGCGCCACGCGCCGCGGCCTCAACAACTACCTTGCATGGATCGCGCCGCCGGCGCTGACGGCGGCCATGCACCTGGCGCTTTGGACATATCTGCCGAAGCCCGGCCCCGTGCTGCTCATGGTGCTCTTGAGCGTGATCGGCGCGGCGGCGGGCGAGGTCAGGAATGAACAAAGCCGAAATGTGAGATAAGGATGGGTATCATGCAGAACCAGGATCAGTTACGCGACTATTTTTCCCGGCTGAGCGGCATGCTGCCCGAGCTTTACAACATCGCCTATGCCATATGCGGAAGCGCCGAACAGGCCGAATACGTGCTGGAGAGCGCGCTGCTGGAGGGCTGGCTGCACGGCGTGCGCCGCGGCGGCTTCCGCGAGGGCATGAAGGGCCTTGTGACGCGCCTGGCCATGCAGGGCGCGGGTCCGGATCCGGACGGCGCGGTGTGGGAGGGCCTGCCGCACAGCGACAATCCCGCGCTGGAGGAGCTCAATGCGGAGCCGCTGCCCATACAGCGCGCGGCGCTGCTGCGCCACGGCTGCGAGTTGGACCCCCGCGAGATCGCGCGCGTCACGGGCATGAGCCGCGCGGAGGTCGGGGACGCGCTCTCGCGCGTCAAATACCTCGAGGGGCGCGCGGACGGGCAGCTGTACCGTGCGCTGCGCAAGGCCATGTCGCACCAGTCGCCCGGCATGCCGCCCGTAGAGAGCCTCTACCGCACGCTGCGCGCCGAGGTGATGGAGGCCAAGCCCTCAAGGCATGTGTTCTCAAAGGCGCTGGGCGGCGTGCTGGCGGCGGCGCTGGTGCTGCTGGCGGCGGCGGTGTTCTGGCTCACGGCGGTGCTGATACAGCCGGAGACGGCGGATCTGCCCCAGGGCGAGGCGGTGCTCCAGACCGTTGAATGAGCGGCCGAATTATGTCAAAAAAATTAACCCGAACCCCATGACAGTCTTCGCATTGGTCTGTTACAATTCCTAAAATCTATTCATGGGAGGGATCCGGATATGGCGATCATTCGTGAGGGCCTGACTTTTGACGACGTGCTGCTCGTGCCCCAAAAGAGCAGCGTGCTCCCCCGTGAGGTCGATCTGACCGTACAGCTGGCAAAGAACCTGAAGCTCAACATCCCCATGCTTTCCGCGGCCATGGACACCGTGACGGACTCCCGCATGGCCATCGCCATCGCGCGCGAGGGCGGCCTGGGCATCATCCACAAGAACATGACCATACAGGAACAGGCGGCCATGGTGGACAAGGTCAAGCGCAGTGAGAACGGCGTCATCTCCGACCCATTTTTCCTCTCCCCGAAGCACAAGGTCAAGGACGCGCAGGAGCTCATGGCGCGCTACCACATCTCCGGCGTGCCGATCACAGAGGATGGCAAGCTCGTGGGCATACTGACCAACCGCGACCTGCGCTTCGAGACGGACTTCGAACAGCCCATAGGCAACGTCATGACGCGCGAGAACCTGGTCACCGCGCCCATGGGCACGAACCTGGAGACGGCCAAGGCGATACTGGCCAGGCACCGCATCGAGAAGCTGCCCATCGTGGACGACGAAGGGCATCTGCGCGGGCTCATCACCATCAAGGACATCCAGAAGAACGCACAGTATCCGAATTCCGCGCGCGACCACAAGGGCCGCCTGCTCTGCGGCGCTGCGGTGGGCGTGACCATGGACACCATGGAGCGCGTGGCCGCGCTGGTCGGCGCGCAGGTGGACTGCATAGGCCTGGACACCGCGCACGGCCATTCCGAGGGCGTGCTGCGCATGGTCGAGAAGATACGCGCGACTTATCCGGACCTGACCATCATCGCGGGCAACGTCGCCACGGCGTCCGCCACGGCCGACCTGATCAAGGCAGGCGCGGACGTGGTCAAGGTGGGCATAGGCCCCGGCTCCATTTGCACCACGCGCGTGGTGGCGGGCATAGGCGTGCCGCAGATCACCGCCGTGATGGACTGCGCCGAGGAGGCGGACAAGTACGGCAAGACCGTGATCGCCGACGGCGGCATCAAGTACTCCGGCGACATTCCCAAGGCCATCGCCGCGGGCGCGAGCGCCGTGATGATGGGCTCGCTGTTCGCGGGCACCGAGGAGAGCCCGGGCGCCACGGAGATCTACCAGGGCCGTTCCTACAAGGTCTACCGCGGCATGGGCTCCCTGGCCGCCATGGCCGAGG
>SVGK01000080.1 GCA_015056395.1 Clostridiales bacterium | reverse complement strand
GATCCCACCGAGTGGGATACCAAGGCCAAGGATCTGGCCGGCCGCTTCATCAAGAACTTCGTCAAGTACGAGTCCAACGAAGCCGGCAAGGCGTTGGTCGCCGCAGGCCCGCAGCTGTAAGCTGACATGCATACTGGCATCGGCGCGAGTAAACAGCCCTTGTCAGACAGACACAGGAAATACCAAAGCGACTCTATGGCACCCTGCCCCAGCGGCAGGGTGCTTTTGTGATATAGAGGCTGAAATGAGACAACAACGTTAATAACAGTTGATTTTCACGGTATTGTCGTGGTATAATAGAAACTGTCCAACACGACCCACCATAGAAGGATACGGCCATGGAACACATCATCATACGAGGCGGTACCGTGATCGACGGCACGGGCTGCCCGGGCCGCCGCGCCGACATAGAGGTGCATGACGGCATCATCACCGCCATTGGCGATCTGCGCGGCCGCGGCGCGGACATCATGCTGGACGCGGACGGACTCGTCGTTGCGCCGGGCTTTATCGATGCGCACGCGCATTCAGACACGGCCTTCCTGCAGGATGACAGCTGCGCTTCAAAGCTGTATCAGGGTGTCACGACGGAGATCTCAGGCAACTGTGGCTTCTGCCCTTTCCCGGCGCGCGAGGAGCAAACGGAGGCCGACCCATGGCAGTGCACGTCCTTCGCGGCGTTCCTCGAACGATTCAGAACGGGCGGCCACTGCATGGCGGTCAATCAGGCTATGCTCGTGGGACACGGCGCGCTGCGCACCTGCGTGGTCGGCGCGGAAGGCAGAACGGCGACGGATGAGGAGCTTGCGCACATGGCGCAGCTGCTGCGCCGCGATCTGGACACGGGCGCGTGGGGGTTATCGTTGGGGCTTGAATATGCACCGGGCTGCTTCGCGGACCGACGGGAACTCAACGCGCTGGCCGCCGTCGTGCGCAGCTGCGACGGCATACTCACGTGCCACATGCGCAACGAGGGCCTGCATATCGACGACGCGATGTGCGAGCTGCTCGACGCCGGACGCGCATCGGGCGCGCACGTGCATATATCGCACCTGAAACTCGACCATTACCGCGCACATGGGCGCGCGCCCATGGTCTGGGGCACGATCAAGGATGCGCGAAGGACGGGCGTATGCGTCACGGCGGACGCGTACCCGTACACGGCTTCGTGTACCACGCTGACCATACGCTGTCCCAAATGGAGCCTGGACGGCGGCAACGAGGCGCTGCTGAAGCACCTCGCGGGCGCGCGGCGGCGGGAGGTCGTCGAAGGCATACGGAAGCACTACTTCGATGCGGAGCGCGCGCAGACCTGTCTCATCAGCGACGACGGCGGGCTGTGGCCCGAGATCGTTGGAAAGACGCTGCGCAGCGTCGCCGAGAAGCTGCTCGGCACGACGGACTATGCGGAGGCCGCCGCGCAGGTGCTGCAGAGGACGCGTGCGGAGGCCTCGTGCATATTCTTTGTGATGGACGAGCGGGACATGCTGTATTTTCTGTCGAAGGATGTGTGCATCGGGTCCGACAGCGCGGCGATGTCAGGGGATCCCACACGGGTGACGGGCATGCCGCACCCGCGCGCGTACGGTGCTATCGCCGAGTTCTTCCGCATTGCACGGAAAAAGCGCCTCTGTTCGCTGGAGGAGGCCGTGCGCCGCGTGACAGCCGGGACCGCCGCGTGCTTCGGCATGGTCGATCGCGGTCGCCTGTGCGAAGGTATGGCCGCGGACATCACCGTGTTCGATCCGTCCGCCATAGGCCCCCGTGCGACCTATCTCGCGCCGGTGCGGCTCGCGGCCGGCGTCAGGCATGTGCTGGTCAATGGAGTGATCGCGCTGAGGGACGGCATACAGACGGACCTACGTGCAGGACGCTTCCTGCTCAAGGGCCGCTGATACGCCTTTTCTTGCATCCTCATGTCAAACGTCTGCAAGGTGTAATGACGAGATCATATGAAAGGTTGTTGAAGATGATGAAACGGACGATCCTTCTGACGGTACTGCTACTGTTCGTGACGACATTGTGCCTTATGGCAGGTGCGGCGACCTATCCGGAGTCGGCGCATCCCTACGCGGCCGGCCTGGACAAGACGTGGTCCTACACGCATCCGACCAGCGCCGCCGGACTGCGCGTGACCTTCTCCGAGGATTCCGATATGGATTGGTCAGACACGCTGACGCTTGAGACTTCGGACGGCGGCTCGTTCAGGTTGCAGAGTGACGACTTCGCCGGCGAGACGCTCGTCGTCCCCGGCAAGAGCTTCAAGCTGCATCTCATCTCGGAGGAGGACAGCGACGGGACCAGCTACGGCTTTCGGGTGACGAACGTCGAGGCGCT
This sequence comes from Clostridiales bacterium, assembly GCA_015056395.1. Classification (GTDB taxonomy): domain Bacteria; phylum Bacillota; class Clostridia; order Christensenellales; family Aristaeellaceae; genus Faecivicinus. The sequence continues at coordinate 7,712 of SVGK01000080.1, read as the reverse complement.
GACGCAGGCGCAGTTCTATGACGCTCTGTTCACGGTCGAAGACGGCGTGCTGACGAAATATGATGGCTGTGTCGCCGTGCTCAGCGTACCGGGTACCGTCAACGGGGAGACGATCACGGAGATCGGAGACAGTGCATTTGAAGACACAGACGGCCTCATACAGGTGACGCTCCCGAACAATGTGACGGGCATAGGGGAAGAGGCGTTCTACTATTGCAGCGATCTGCAACGCGTGACGCTCCCGAAGAACCTGACATACCTGGGAGAGAGAGCGTTCCAGTGGTGTACCTCGCTTGAGAGCATCGAGATCCCGGACGGGATAACCGAATTGTATACTTACACGTTCTATAAGTGTGGATTGAAGAGCGCCGTTTTGCCGAAGGGATTGACGTCTATCGGGTGGGGCGCTTTCTGCGGATGCGCTGAACTCAGCGCGATCGAGATCCCCGATTCGGTCAAGTTTATCGATGAGATCGCTTTTTCAGGAGCCGGTATCAAGTCGATCACGCTGCCGAAGGGCATAACGGAGATAAACGAACGGACGTTTGAGAATTGCCATTCTCTCGCGAGCGTCACGTTCAAGGGCAATGTGACGTCGATCGGCAGATGCGCGTTCCAGGATTGTGGTTCGCTTTCCGGGATCAAGCTTCCCTCGACGCTCAATGAGCTTGGAAGCAGCGCCTTTGCCGGCTGCGAGGCGCTCACGGAGATCGGCATACCGGACGGGATCACGGAGCTTGCGGATTCGACGTTCTCAGGGTGTACGGAGCTTGCAAAGATCACGTTCGGGGCGTCGACCGTGTCTTTGGGTGACTATTCCCTGGCGTACTGTCCCCGCCTGAGTTCGGTCGGCACGCCGCTTACGGGCATCGGATATCGGACGTTCGAAGGCTGCTATACCCTGAAGTCCATCACGTTCGCGAACAGCATGCCGACGCAGGATGAAAGCGACATCGCCAGCCTTGCGGACCTGTGGAACGCGGTCGTGACGGTCAGCAAGAACAGCCCCGTGCTTCCGCAGCTCAAGGAATACAACGTGTGCTATAAGGTCCGCGAGACAGGGGAGACCAACTGGGGCACGTTCTCCGATTATACGTACCGCGACAAGCTGCAGGCCATATCGATCGAGATGGGCATCACCGACAGCATGAGCGACTATCAGAAGGCGCTTCTGATGCACGACTGGCTCGTAGACAACTGTACGTACAAGATCAGCGCGCTGACGCTCTACTATGAACCGGCTTTCTCGCTTCTGATCGACGACGCGCACGAGGGCGTGTGCGAGAACTTCGCCGATGCATACCACATGATGATGGACTTCCTGGGCATTCGCAACGTCAAGGAATACGGCAGCAATCACGTGTGGAACATCATACAGTTGGACGACGGCAACTGGTACCATGTGGACTGCACGTGGGACAACACGGGCAGTCGGTCGAGCAAGTACTTCTTCGGCCTGTCGGATCGGGCGGTCCGCGGCCTGAACAGCCACGAATGCTACAACCGCAAGGTCGTATGCAACAGCTACGAATACAACTGGCGCTACCGCCAGGGATACCTGGACAGCATCATCGAGGAAGGCTACGATGCGATCATGGAGGGACTGGAAGCAGGCGAGACGGAGATCTCCTACAGCTATTCGAGCGGCTACAGCGATCTGGACACGTCGACCGCGGCGCTGGCGCTGAACGACAGGACGTATACAGTCGACGGCGAGCGCGTGAAGGTCTCGGTCGTGGCCGGAGACTACTATCGCCAGATCGTGGCGACGGTGAGGACGAGCGTCACGATGGACATGACCCTGCCGGCCTCGCTCACGAAGATCGAGGCGGAGGCCTTCGCGGGCAGCGGCGTAAAGTCCGTTGCGCTGGGCGACAAGGTCAAGTCGATCGGCGCGCGGGCATTTGCGAACTGTGGCTCTCTGAAGATGATCTACATACCTGCCAGCGTCACATCGATCGACGCCACGGCGTTCAGTGGCGTGACCGGGCTTACGGTGTACGGCGTCTCCGGAAGCTATGCGGAAGAGTGGGCGATCTCGAAGGGCTTTGGATTCATGGAGATGTGAAGCCGAAGCGTAAAGCTGCACGGTCAACGGGGTCCGGCCATCAGGCCGGACCCCGCGTTTCGTCTACACGATGATCTGTGGTATCTGCGTTTTTTTGCCGCTCCAGGGATCAAAGCGCGCAGCTCAGAGGGAGAGTATATCGCCCTCTGAAAGTCCGGTCACCTGAGCGATATCCTGTATGGGAATGCCAAGGTCCTTCAAACGCCTGGCGATGTCGGCACGTTCTTCGTTGCGCCCTTCAGCGCGCCCTTCCGCACGTCCCTCGGCACGCCCTTCGGCGCGTCCCTCTTTCCTTTCATGCGACATGATGCTGCGATAGTCGATCTCAGCCATCCTCCTGGCCCAAACGGCGTCCCGCTGTTCGGGCGTGCTCATGATCACGCGCATCTGCTTCACCGCCTCCTTGACGGCAGGATTGTCGATGCTCTGTACCTGTTCCCAGCCCTTGGCCGTGAACGCGTCGGCCCATTCGACCAGTCCCTGCCTTGCTTCCTGGTCGCTGGCACCCGATACCGCCGTCAGGTCCATGACATAGAACTGCAGCTTATCGGAGTATGGATAACCTTCCCGGTCCTGTATCGCATATCTTGTGAAGAACCGCCTGTGGTCGCTGAACAACGTATGGTCCATGATCGCGATGTGTATCACGGGTTCGAGCTGGCCGTATTCAAATCCTTCGGCATTGGACTGATCGACGATCTGGCGGCAGCTGTACACGATCGAACGGTTCGTCCAGTTCGGGAATCGCCGCACCTGCATCTCGATGTTGAGGTACCTGTCGCGGTTCAGATGTACGCGAAGGTCCAGCACCGTGAGCTTTGCGTCGAACGCATCCGTGTACTGCATGGGATTCAACACGGTGATCTCTTCGATCTCCGACTCGGGGATATCCAGCAGGCTGCTGATCAGCCCGCGAAGCGCCAGGCTGTTCTCGGTGAATACCATGTGGAACAGCACATCGTTCATCAGCGATTCGTAAAGCGGCTCCTGCCCGTCCCCAGTGTGCCGTCCGTACATGTCCATGACCGTGACCTCCCGATCCGATTCTACCACATCTAAGGGATACGCTTCAAGCAGTTCAGCGTTCGTTCAGCTTCCTGATGATGCCCAGCACCGTCTTCAGCTCCTCCGGCTTGACCCTGTCGCACGGCCTGCCCTCGAGCACGCAGTCCACGAAGTAGCGCAGCTCGTTGTAGTAGCCGTTCGTGGCGGGCAGGTTTATGCCGTTGACATTGGCGTTCTCCTCGTCCGGCAGCGTCTCGTTCGTGCCGTCGCGTCTGTAGATGGTCAGTTTGTTGTCGACGTATTCGAGCACGGCGTTTTCGAACTGGAAGCGGAAGCCGGCGCGGAACGTGAAGTCGCAGGGATACCACGCGGCCTCCGCGGTTATGAAGAAGTCCGGATACTCGTAGACCACGTTGAAATAGTCCTGTCCTTCGTCTTTTGCGCGGTGCACGACCACGTCCTTCGGCGTCCCGAACGCATAGATCATGAAGTCCAGGTCGTGTATGTGCAGGTCGAACGGCACAAGGCCGCTGCGCTTTTCGTCCTTCATCCAGTCGTCCCAGCTCCACTTGGGCGTGTGGCCCAGACGCGTCATGGCGCCGGACATCAGCCGCCCGTAGCGGCCCGTGTCGAAGGCGTCCTTGAGCACCACATATTCACGCCAGAAGCGCAGCACCTGCGCGACCATGAAGTTCTTTCCCGCCGCGCGCGCCGCCGCGTAGACGCGGTCGACGTCCTCGTACTTGAGGGAGATGGGCTTTTCGGTGACGACGTGTATGCCCTTCCCCAGCGCCTTGACCGCGAAGTCCGCGTGCAGATATGTGGGCAGACAGATGTCCAGTATGTCGAAGGACTCCTTTGCGAGCATCTCGTCGAAATCCGTATACGGCGTGCCGCCGATGTCCTCCGAGGCGGCACGCGCCTTCTCGGGGCGTATGTCGCACACGCAGACGACCCTGGCTTCGGGGATCTGTTTCCAGGCTTCGCGATGGGCCTGGCTTATGCCGCCCATGCCGACCATGCCGATGTTGAGCATAACGTTTACCTCCGTATGTGGGATCAATCGTGTTCGCCGCTTTCCAGCCAGCTGCATTCCTCGTCCGTCAGCTTCATCTCGCCGGCGGCGATGTTCTTTGCCAGGTTTTCCGCCCTCGTGGTGCCGGTCAGCGCGTACACGTCCAGATCCCGTTGGTTGAATATCCAGGCCATGGCGATCTCCGGCACGGATACGCCCTTTTCCTTTGCCAGCTGTTCGCAGCGCTTCAGGCGCGCGAAGTTCACGGGGTAGGCGTAGCCCTTCTGCGCGAACTCGTCCATGTATTCCTTCGCATCCTCCGGGTGGTCGCTTCGCACGCGGCCGGAGAACAGCCCGCGCGCCAGCGGGGAATAGGCGAACACGGGCATGCCGTGCGCCGCGACCCATGCGCGCGCCAGCTTGTTGCTCTCGCCGGATATGGACTGACAGCCGCCGCCCCAGGGGTCTTCGACCTGCTCCGCCAGCGAAAAGTTGGGGCTCGTCACGCGGAAGGGCTCCAGGCCGTGCTTGAACGCGTATTCATTGGCCTCCTCCATGCGCTGCCAAGTCCAGTTCGACACGCCGAACACGCGCAGCTTCCCCTCATCGAAGCAGCGGTTCAGCGCGTTCATGATGGGCGCCACGGGCACGGTCGGATCGTCGCGGTGCAGCAGGTACAGGTCGATCACGTCCGTTTTGAGCTTTGCAAGCGAATTGTGCACGTCGTGCAGTATGTCGAAGTCGGTCACGCGCTTGCGCCATGCGTTGTGGTGCGCGCCCTTGGTCAGTATCACGACCTTGTCGCGCAGGCCGCGCGCCTCGAGCCACTCGCCCAGCGGCTCCTCGCCGTAGTGGTCGGCGCAGTCGAAGCAGTTGACGCCCGCGGCGTAGACCATGTCGAGCAGCTCGAACGCGTCGGTGAGGCGCCGGTCGAAGTCGTCCGCGCCGCCGTATACGGAACGGAACGCCGCGAACAGTTTGCTGGTCGCCGTGCCGAACACGATGCGCGATATGGGAATGGGCACGCCCCTGATGTTCCCGTAGTTCATTTTCTCCCTCCCGTCAGTCGGGTATGATCTCGATGTCCCTGAAGAATCCCTCCGTGCCGATGTCCACGAACAGCCCCACGCCGTCGCCGCTTCCCTCGCCGTGCAGCAGCGGGTCGACGGTCAGGCGCGGCGCGGCTTCATCGTTCAAATAGAACTCCGCGCGGTCCCCGCGCAGTCTGCACGTCAGCGTCATCCATTCGTCCAGTCCCGTCTCCGTCTCGCACTCGTATGCGGTGACGCCCCGATCCCTGAACCAGGAGAACGTGTACGTGGGATAAGCGAAGTACTGCCCGCCGTGCGCGCGGCGCACGGGGTCGTCGACGTGCGCGTTCGTCGGCCGCACGTAGAACGATTCGAACGATGCGTCCGCATCGTCTATGCGGAACGCTATGCCTATGAAACCGCGCGCGAAGTCCGGGGCGTCGTCGAGCAGGCGGCTCAGCATCTTGACGCGTATCGTGCCGTTCTTCATATGCACGCCGTCCAGGCGCGCGTAGCTGTTCGTGTCGAACTCCATGAGTTTGTCCGCCTTGACGACGCGCACGGCGCTTTCGCCCTTTACCTGCGCGTCCAGCGCAGTCGTGTTGACGCATGTCAGCCCGGACGCCGTAAGCTTCATGTCCTCAGCTCCTTCAAAAGGCCGTATGCCTTTTCGTATTTCCGATAGATCTCCATGTACTTTTCGTGCATCTCCGCACGCGGCCTGTAGGTCTGCACTTCCTTGACCATGTGCTCGGCCGCGTCGTCCAGATCCCTGAAGACGCCCGTGGCGACGCCGGTCAGCATGGCGCAGCCCACCGTGCCGGCGTCGGCTGTCTCAAGCGCCGTGATGGGCATGTCCAGCACGTCCGCCTTCATCTGCATCCAGGCGATGGAGCGCGCGCCGCCGCCGGTGGCGTTCAGCTTTGTGAAGCGCACGCCGGAGCCCTGCAGCGCGTCCACGTTCAGGCGCATCTCATAGGCTACGCCCTCCATGCACGCGCGGTAGATGTCCGGAAGGTCCGTCTCCATGCCGAGTCCCAGCATCGCGCCGCGCGCGTCGTTGTCCATATAGGGCGTGGCCGCGCCCGCCAGGTGCGGGAGCACGATCAGGCCCGAGGGCGTGTCGCCGCGCGCGTCGATATAGGCCTGCTCCAGCGCGCGGTTCACGTCGCCGCCGAAGCGGGCGCGCTCCTCCTTCGCAAAGCGCCTTATGCACCAGTCGATCAGTGCGCCGCCGGTATAGGAGAACGCATAGGCGACGTACTTCCCGGGCACCGCGTGCGGCACGACGGAATAGTAGCCCTCGTACATCACATCCAGGTCGGGCATGCCGTCGTAGATCGGCGTGAGGCACTCGACCGTACCGGCGCCGTCCACCGCGACGCTGCCGTCGAATGCGCCAGCGCCTATGGCGGCGGCCACCTGGTCGTGGCTCACGGAGACGATCACCACGCTCTGCGGCAGGCCGACCTCCCGGGCGGCGCTGCGCGTGAGCGTGCCCGCGGGCGTGCCTGTCGGCACGGGCTTCGACATGAGGCGGGGGTCTATGCCGGCCAGGTCGAACATGGCCTCGCTCCAGTCGAGCTTTGCGATGTCGAACGCCATCGTGCGCGTCGCCAGCGAATAGTCGATCTGCCTGACGCCCGTCAGGCGATAGACCACGTAGTCCTCCATCAGCAATATGCGCTTCGTATCGGCCCACATGTCAGGATGGTGTTCCTTCATCCACATGAGCTTCGAAAGGGAATACATCGAGTGCGGACGCAGGCCCGTGATGCGCATGATGTCGTGCGGGTCCATCGCCGCCTTGAGCGCTTCGATCTGCGTGCGCCCGCGCGGGTCGGTGTAGAGCATGGCGCTGTTCAACACATCGTCGCGCTCATCCAGCATCACGAACGTTTCGCCGAAGCTCGTCACGCCTATGGCGGCGATGTCCGGGTACTTCCCGGCCATCTCGCGCATCACGCCGTATACGCCCGCCATGATGGCGGAGGCGTCGATCTCGTGCGCCGTGGCCATGCGCCTTGCCGGATAGTCGCGGTACGCCTTGTCCAGGTAGCGGCCGTCCTCGGCGAACACGGTCAGCTTGCACCCCGTGGTGCCAATATCGAGTCCTGCGATCTTCATATCAGTCGATCTCCACCCAGTCGTAGCCCAAGTATGTCGTGAACGCTTCTTTGAGCACGTCCTTCATGTGGCCCACGCCCACGCTGGTGTGGTGCTTGAAGCCGCCCCGGGCCAGCTTGATCAGCTTGTTCTGCATGTCCGGGAGTTCGCACACGCCGGCGCAGCCGAAGTACGCCTCCTCGATCGGGTCGGACGTGAATTCCGCCTCGCTTGCGTAGACGATGATCCTTCCGTCCTTCGTCTGGCAGTTGGAGATGGTGGTGGGGAAGGGGCGTATGCGGCCTTCGTTGGTGCCCCAGCCGCTGCCCGGATCGTTCTTTGCGAACATCTTGTGCTCGGTCACGGTGCCGCGGCCCGTCATGAGCTGCTGCGCCACGGGTCCGCAGTGGAACAGTATGACCTTGTTCTCGTCGTCGCCGTAGTTGTTGTTCCAGTCCAGCACCGCCGTGGGCTGTTCGCTGGCCAG
>SVGK01000079.1 GCA_015056395.1 Clostridiales bacterium | reverse complement strand
ACCAGCGCGTGGTCAGGGCCGAACAGCTGTATTACGGCCTCGCGCGTAAGGTGCACGTGCCGTGCGGAGACCTCCACGGGTATGCTTATGTCAGCCTCCGCCTGCGGGCCTGCATCGCAGGGCGCGCATCGGCGTATGACATCCTCGACGATCTGTCGGATGTCGCCTTCGCTGTAATAGTTCAAGCCGTTCACCTCCGCTGTTCATATTTGCCGGAGAGCAGCCGCGCAAAGATCAGGTACACGCAGCTTGAGAGCCGGTTCAGCGCGCGCACGATGTCCATCCGCGACGGGTCGTCGGCGAAAGCGGCCATCGCCGCAAGCTCCGTCTCACGCACGAACGTGCGCAGCAGGTTGAGCCTGAGCGCGAGACGCCCCATGTCCCTGTGGGGGATCGGGTGGTCTATGCCGCAGCTTCCCTTCAGGTCATGAGAGGCGTGCCGCAGCTCTTCGTCCGTCATGCCCAACAGCAGGCGGTCCTCGAGCGGGACCTCCCGCACCTCGGCGGAGAGTATCTGCCGCGTGCGGTCGAGCACCTCGTCCAGCGCCTCTGTGAGCTGCGGGCGTTCCTCGGCCATGGCATCCGCCTGAAGGCACAGTATCTGCGCCATGAGCGTGTCAAGCTTGCCCCTGAACAGTATGCGGGGGTGCAGCTTGCTCACCAGTCGGTTGCCGTTCAGGTGCGTCATGTGCTCGGGCTTTTCATCCATGCGCTCCCCGGTCGCCGCGTCGACGAACCGGGGCTTCCCGTCCACGAAGGGCACGGACACGCGCGTCATGGTCGCGCCCTTCTCCACAAGCTCTATGCGGTTCTCGCGTATGAAGTCGCGCGCCGCCGGCGTGAGCATCGTCCCCGGCTCGATCTCATAGACAGGGCTGTGCGTGCGATGCCAGTGTGCGCGCAGCTCTATGTCCGTCAACAGTTTCTTCTTCATGGATCATCACATCCGCTGCGCCCTCAGGCGCGCACAGATCACCTGTCGCTCGTATCCAGCGTGGGCAGTATGAATTCGACCTCGTCGTGGGGACGCGGTATCACGTGCACGCTGATCAGCTCGCCGACCTTGGAGGCCGCGGCCGCGCCCGCGTCCGTGGCGGCCTTGACCGCGCCGACGTCGCCGCGGACCATGACGGTCACCAGGCCGCCGCCCACGTGTACCTTGCCGATCAGGTGGACGTTGGCCGCCTTGACCATCGCGTCCGCCGCTTCGATGGAACCGACCAGACCCTTCGTCTCGATCATGCCCAATGCCTGTAATGCTGCCATTTGTCATTCCTCCGTATCGTCTGAATGCAGATATGGTCCTTATGCGTCACCTGTCGCTCTTTTCCAATGTGGGCAGTATGAATTCGACTTCATCGTGGGGACGCGGTATCACGTGCACGCTGATCAGCTCGCCGACCTTGGAGGCGGCGGCCGCGCCCGCGTCCGTGGCGGCCTTGACCGCGCCGACGTCGCCGCGGACCATGACGGTCACCAGACCGCCGCCCACGTGTACCTTGCCGATCAGGTGGACGTTGGCCGCCTTGACCATCGCGTCCGCCGCTTCGATGGAACCGACCAGACCCTTCGTCTCGATCATGCCCAATGCCTGTAATGCTGCCATGGTTTTTATCCTCCTTTATCGTTCGTGCGGTGGGGGAGTGTTCACTGTTGCTTCAGCCGCGCGATCACGGCGCGGGCGATGGCCTCGATCTCTTCTCTGGTGACGACGGAGGCGGCCTTCGCACCTTCGCCTGCGCCTGGCCCGGCCGGCGCCGTGCCGCGCAGCGCGGCAAGCTCCTTTATGCCGCGGGCGACGCGCCTTATGTTGATCAGGTTCATGGGGCCGATGTTGTCGGACGTCGCGCTTCCGCCCACGGCGCCGCAGCCGAGCGTCAGCGCGGGCGGCAGGCCCGTGGTGGCGCCCACGCCGCCCAGCGCGGCCGGCGTGTTGACCATCAGGCGCGACACGGGCTTCTTCAGCGCGAACTCGCGTATGATGGCGTCGTCCTGGCTGTGTATCGTCATCGTGTGGCCGATGCCCTCGTTGTTCAGAAGCTGTATGCTGCGCGCGCACGCCTCCTGCCAGCCGTCCTCGACGTACCACGCCAGTATCGGGCACAGCTTTTCGCGGGAGTAGGGATTGTCCTTTCCCACGGTGCTCTGCCGCGAGAGCAGCACCTTTGTGCCGTCGGGTATCGATATGCCCGCCATCCCGGCGATGGCCTGCGCTCTCTTTCCGACGATCTTCGGGTTCATCGTGCCGTTCGCGCGCAGTATGAAGCGGGACACCTTCTGCGATTCCTCATCGGTCATGAAGTAGCCGCCCTGGCGCTTGAACTCCTGCTCGACCTTGTCCGCGGAGCACCTCTCGACCACGATGCTCTGCTCCGAGGCGCAGATCGTACCGTTGTCGAACGTCTTGCTCTCGATCACCATGCGCACGGCCGTGGGGATGTCCGCCGACTTCTCGATGAAGCAGGGGCCGTTGCCGGGGCCCACGCCCAGGGCGGGGTTCCCGGAGGAGTAGGCGGCGCGCACCATCGCCTCGCCGCCGGTGGCGAGTATGATGCCTATGTCCCTGTGCTTCAGCAGCGCCTGCGTGCCCTCCATCGTGGGCGTCTGTATGCACGCGACCAGGCCGTCCGGCGCGCCGGCGGCCTTCGCGGCGTTCACGATGACCTTCCACGCCTCCACGATGCAGTTCTTCGCGTTGGGGTGTGGGCTTATGACGATCGCGTTGCCCGACTTCAGCGCGATCAGCGATTTGTAGATCGTGGTCGAAGTCGGGTTGGTGGAGGGGATCAGCGCCGCGACGATGCCCATGGGCACGCCGATCTCCATGATGCCGTTCGCCCTGTCCTCGCTGAGCACGCCGACGGTCTTCATATCGCGTATGTGCTCATACAGCATCGTGCTTGCGAGTCGGTTCTTGAGCACCTTGTCCTGCCATACGCCGAAGCCGGTCTCCTCCTCAGCGGCCTTCGCAAGCCGCTCGGCTTCCGCGGCGCAGGCCTGGGCGACGGCCTTGACGATGCCGTCGACACTGCTCTGGTCGAACGAGGCGTACTCGGCCTGCGCCGCCTTCGCGCGCTTTACGAGATCACGGACCTCCTGTATGGAACACAGGTCCCTGTCGAATTCCACGGGCACCACACCTCTCTTTCATGGTCGGTCGTGTTTCCTGTCAATAGTCGAGCGGGGCGCCAGCTACGTCGCACACGGCCTGCGCGAAAGCCTCGCACGCCGCCCTGCACGCCGCCTGTTCGCCCGTCAGCAGCCCGCCCGCGAAGTTCGTCTCGGTCGGCGGACCGTAGTATACCTTCATTTCGACGTCGGCCGCCTTCAGCGCCGCGTCGAGCCCCACCGTCGCCTCCAGGGGCGGCGCGATCAGATACGCCATCGCCGTGCCTTCGGGCACGTCGGCCTTCTCTGAAAGATAGCTTCCCGTGCGGGAGATGCAGTGCGCGAAGTACACCACGCTGTCTTCGGCGTTTGCCGATACGAAGCTCGCCTCGCCGCGTATGTAGTGTACCGCCGCGTCCAGCCCGCTGCGCACGGCGGCGGGATCGAAGCCCGAGAGTATGCCTATGAATTCGCCCGCCAGCGCGGTAGAGGCGTTGCCGGAGCCGGCGTACATGCTCTGGGCGTAGGCGACGCGGACCTGGGCCTTCTTGGTGGCTTCGTCGAGCGCCGCATAGGACACGTCGTCGCAGTCAGAGGTCAGTATGCCCAGGCTTATGTGGCCTTCGGGCGCATCCAGCGCCCTGAGCAGCGCGCGGTCCGCCCTGGGTATGATGCGCACGGACAGCACGCTGGCCGGTATCCTGTCTCCAAGCATATGCCATCCCTCACTTGACGAGCTCTATGCCGCTGGCCTTCTGCTCGTAGATCTTTTTGATGACTTCGGCGATGTAGGCGCCGGCCTCTATGGCGTTCAGCCCGTCCTTGTGGATGTTGGAGACTACGGTGCGCCGCGCCTCGGGCATGCCTACGTGCGCGTTGTAGGCGATGTAGGCGGACATGCTGGAGGCCGTCGCCAGGCCGGGGCGCTCGCCGATCAGCACGCAGACGACCTTCGCGCCCAGCAGCTCCGCGACCCTGTCCTCCGCCGCGACGCGCCCGTATTCCATGTAGAAGGGCGTGCCCACCTTGAGGCCGGAGGAGGTGAGCGTCTCGATCAGTATCGGCAGTATCCTGTCGAGGTTCGCGCGTATCGCGGTGGTGCTCAGACCGTCCGCCGCATAGATCTGCACGTCCGGATCGTGCACGCACTTTTCGAGTATCAGCTTTTCCGATTCGGGGCTCAGCCTGCGTCCCAGGTCCGGGCGCGTGATGAAGGTCTGCTTGTCCGCGCACATCGTGCGCACGGTCATGAGCCCCAAGGACTCTATGAACTTAGGGTCTATCGTGGAGAACACGGCGTCGCGCGCCTGCGCGTGGTCCGCGCGCAGCGTGAGCATCGTGCGCGTGTTCAGACGCGGGCCCGCGCGTCCCACGCCTATGCGCGCTGTGGTGCGTTTGCGCATGCGCTCGAGCGCGTCCGGGCTGGCGGGGTCGGCCAGCAGCGACGCCGCCCGCGCCTCCGGCGAGGTGATGTCCAGCGGTTCGGCCTCGGGTACAGTATCCGCGGGCGTCGCTCCGACGCCCCTGCCGAGCTGCCTGACGACCTCGTCCACGATCAACTGGATCAGCCTGTCATCCATATGCGCATTCACCCCCTCATGGCCGTGAACAGCGTCGGGTCGCCTGCCCGAGGCGTGAGGCGGCCGTTTTCCATGATGCCCATCTTCTCCAGCCACTTCTCGAATTCGGGCAGGGGCCGAAGCCCCAGCGTCTCCCGGATGGCGCCGACGTCGTGGTAGGCGTTCGTCTGGTAGTTGAGCATCACGTCGTCGCCGGTCGGCACGCCCAGTATGTAGTTCGCGCCGCAGCAGCCCAGCAGCATGGACAGGTTCTCGACGTCGTTCTGGTCCGCCTGCATGTGGTTGGTATAGCAGCAGTCGCAGCCCATGGGCACGCCGGAGAGCTTCGCCATGAAGTGGTCCTCGAGCCCCGCGCGTATGACCTGTCGGCTGTCGTAGAGGTACTCCGGGCCTATGAAGCCCACCACGGTGTTCACCATGAACGGGTGGAACTCCCGCGCGAAGGCGTAACAGCGCGCCTCCATGGTGACCTGGTCCGCGCCATAGTGCGCGTCGGAGGAGAGCTCGCTGCCCTGTCCGGTCTCAAAGTACATGACATCCGGCCCCTTGGCCGTGCCGCGCTGCTTCAACAGCGCCATCGCCTCGCGCACGGTGTCCGAAGAGAAGCCGAACTCCGTGTTGCCCTTCTGAGAGCCGGCGATCGACTGGAAGATCATGTCGCACGGCGCGCCGCGCTTCACGGCCTCGATCTGCGTGGTGATGTGGCCCAGCACGCAGATCTGCGTGGGTATCTCGAACCGGCGCTTGACCTCGTCGAAACGCTTGAGCACCTCGGCCAGAGCCGCGACCGTGTCGTTGACGGGATTGAGCCCCAGCAGCGCGTCGCCGCAGCCGTAGCTCAGCCCCTCGAACAGCGACGCGGTGATGCCCTCGACGTTGTCGGTGGGGTGGTTGGGCTGCAGGCGCGTGGCCAGCGTCCCGCGCAGCCCTATCGTTGTGTTGCAGGTCGCCGTGACGCGCACCTTGTTCGCCGCGTAGACCAGGTCCAGGTTCCCCATGAGCTTGCACACGCCTGCGACGACCTCCGCGGTCAGCCCGCGGGAGAGCCTGCGCAGTTCGGGCTCGCCCGCGGCGTAGCTCAGTATGTACTCTCTGAGTTCCGCGATGCTCATGCGGCGTATCGATCCATAGACCTCGCGGTCGAGGCTGTCCTGGTTCATGCGCGTGACCTCGTCGTCCTCGTATGGAACGACGGGGTTCTCGCACAGGTCCTCCACGAGCAGGCGGCTCAGGACCTCCTTGGCGGCGATGCGCTCCAGGTCGCTTTGTGCGGCGATGCCGGCCAATATGTCGCCGGACTTTTCCTCGTTGGCCTTGGCGAGCACTTCCTTGATGGAGTGAAAGGTAAAACTCCGACCCGCCAGCGTTGTCCTGAGCTTCATCTGTCCTCACCCTTATCCGAATAGTAGAGTCTTGACCGCGACGGGCACCACCATGCCGGACATCACCGGCGGGCCTATGTCGACGAACTCGCCCGTCATGGGATGTACGGCGTCGATCACGGCGATGCGCCTCTTTCCGTCCGATATGCGCGCCATCAGCGTGCCCAACGCCTTCGCCGTGTCGCTTTCGACGGCGATCAGCACGGGCGCGTCTTCCGGAAGGGCCTTGTCCAGCGCGCCGCAGAGCGTGCGCGCGCAGACGGCCAAAGCGTCATAGGAGGGGTCCCGCATGCCCTTCAGGCAGACCAGCAGCCTGGTCGCGTCTCCCTGGCGCATGAACCATTCGACCTGTGCGGCAAGAGGTCCGCCGTCGCCCGCGACGCAGGCGCGCTCGACTTCGTCCTCCAGGCGCAGCGCGGGCACGTTCTTCACAGGGAATATGCCGGGCTGGTAGTAGATCGTGCTGCCGGAAAGCGACGTGGTGTATATGCCCGCGCCGATCACGGTGGCGCTGATCCTCTCAAGCGCCGGTATGACCTGCGCTTCCCGGCAAAGCCTGCCTTCGAGCAGTGCGCGGCCCAGCAGCACGCCCAGATCGCCGTAGGCCAGGGGATCTTCGGGCATGCGCGCCATGCATTCCGCCACGCCGCCCGAAAAGCATATGCGCGCGCCCGCGGGGGCGATGCCCCCTGTGCTCGTGCTCGTGCGCAGCCGCTCCAAGAGCGCTTCGTCGCCGCCCAGCCCCGCCGCGCAGGCCAGCAGGTCCGCCATGCGCTTTGCGATGCGCTCCAATACATCGAGCGATGTCCTCGAGCCGTCGGCCAGGGGCACGCCCTCGGCCTCGGCCACGATGCGCGCCGGCGCGCTGACGCTCGATACGTTCAGGTCATGGTCCACCAGCACCAGGTGCCCGCCTATGTCGTAGCAGCTGCGGTGCACGAGTTCGCCCGTGTCGAACAGCGCGAGGTTGGTCGTGCCCCCGCCGATGTCCAGGTTGAGCACGCGGCATTCGTTCTGCTCGCTGTACAGGCATGCGCCGCTGCCCTTGCCCGCGACCACGGACTCCAGGTCCGGCCCCGCGGTCGACACGACGAATTCTCCCGCGAAGCGGCTCAGGCGTTCCAGCACCACCGAGGCGTTCTCCTTGCGCGCGGATTCCCCGGTGATGATCACCGCGCCCGTGTCGACCTGCTCCGGCGTGAAGCCCGCCCGGCCGTATTCGTCCCTGACGATCCCGGCCAGCCGCTCGCCGTCGATCAGCGCCCTGTCGTGGTCCAGCAGCGGCGTGGTGTGCACGCGGCTTTTGTACAGGAGCTTTCGCCCTGTGATGGATATCCTTGGAACGGAGAAATAGCCCGCGACATTGTCAAGCTCTATGTGGCTGAACACGACCTGCGTCGTGGTCGTGCCTATGTCGATGCCCACGCTCAGAAGCGTCGCCATGGGCTTATCCTCCTTTCCGTTCGAGCCTCAAATAAGCGCACAAGGCCGGAATGACCTGCTCGGTCATCCCAGCCCTGTTGCTGTCGCGCCGCACCGTGCTGTGCGGCCTGTCCAACTTTTCATTCGGTTTTTGCAAAGTCAAAGGATACGATGGTGCCGGATGCATCGCTTTTGATGTGCAGCTGCCCGTCGAGCTTGTCCTGTACTATGGCGCGCACGATGCTGAGTCCCAATCCGTCCTTGCGTCCCCGTTCGAAGCCGACGCCGTTGTCGGCCACGGAGACCGTGAAAAACTGCTTGCCGGCGCAGGTGGCGATCGTGACCGTACCGCCGCTCCGACCGATGAACGCATGCTTGATCGCGTTCAGCACCAGCTCGGTGATGACCATGGACACGGAGGCCGCCGTGTCCGCCGTCAGCATGAGCGGCTCGCCCTCCGTCCCGATCTGTATATCGCAGCCATCGGGCACGAGGGAGCGGTATCCGAAGCACAGCCTCTTGAGCAGCAGGCCCGTGTGGACCAGATGCTCGCCTTCTGCTATATGTGTCAGTATATCATGGATGGCGGAGATTGACAAGACCCTTTCGACATCTTCCCTTAACATTTTTTGTGTCTCCGGGCTTTTGCAGCTGCGCGCCTGCAGGTTCAGTATGCTCGCCACGAGCTGCAGGTTGTTCTTGACCCTGTGGTGCATCTCCCTCAGCTGATCGCTCTCAAGCGCGGCCTCGCGCGTGCGCACCTGGGGCTGGGCGCCCGCGTAGCTGCGCGCGAGCGCTTCGTATTTGGAGGCCTGCCGCATGTCGTCGCTCACGTCCTTCTCGCGTATCAGCACCGCGATGACCGCGCCGTCGTCGCCATAGACCGGCACGGCGTTCTGCCGCACCTGGCGCGCCTCCTGCGTGACGGCCTTCAGGTCGCATACGGGCGTTCCGAGATAAAACGCGTGGAACACCGCCGGTTCGTCGAGCCTGCGCGCGACGGCACCCGTGACGTCGCCGCCGTAGACCGTGACGCCCAGCGCGGAGCGCGCCTGCGCGACGACTATGGCCGTCTCCTCGTCCACCATGCAGTCTAGGAACACGTCCGCATTGGTCAGCGACGCGATCATGGGAAGCTCTGTGCGCAGCGTCTCTATGCGCCGCCTGTCCGCGTCGTTCAAACGGTCATACATCCTTCGCCTATCGTGTTCCATTCTCGCCATCCTCTCCGGCCAGTATGCTGAGCGCGGCATCCGCGCGGGACAGGCCCAGCTGTCTGGCCAGCTGGTCTATGCGCGCGAACGCCTTTTCCTCGGCCATGCCGTGCGTGCGCATCAGCATCGCCTTGCAGCGCGCGACGGGATCGTCGCGCTGTTCCTGTTCCACGATGGCCTCCGCAAGCACGGCCATGGACACGCGCTTGTCCATGGACATGCGCCTGAGCAGGCGGTAGGCTTCGCTCTCCGACATGCCCTCCCGCGCTGCCAGCATCGCTTGCGCGGCGCGTATCGTGCGCTCGTTCTGCAGCCTGCGCGCCGCCTGCTCCGCCTCCGCGCGGCTTGCGCGCAGCCTTTCGCTCTGCGCCCAGGCCACGCGCAGCGTAGGCATCAGCGACTGCTGCGTCACGGGCTTGACCAGATAGCCGCTCACGCCGATCTGCGCCGCGCGTTCGATCATCTCCTGATCGCTGTAGGCCGTCAGCAGCACGACGCAGCCCGCCAGCCGCTCCATGAGTATCGTCTCCGCCGCGGCCAGGCCGTCGAATACCGGCATCCTGACATCCATCAGCACGACATCCGGATGCGCTGTGCGGCAGAGCGCCACCGCGTCGAATCCGTCGCGCGCCTCGCCGACGACATCGAGGCCTTCGGCCGTCAGCATGCCGGTCAGGTCCATGCGGACGATTGGTTCGTCGTCCACAACGATGATCCTGCGCATAGCGCATGGCCTCCTTCATACATCTATTCCCTGACTTCGTTCGCCCCGATCCATGTGAGGGGCGGGATCTTCACGCTGTTGCGCACGACCGCGCCCATGAGCACGTGCGTGAAGGCGCCGATCTCGCAGTCGTGGTCGATCAGCGCGCCGACGTTGACGATCACGCCTTCGCCCAGGGTCGCGTACCGGCTCACGACCGCCTTCGTGCGCACGATGCACCCGGGGGAGAGCGCCGCGTCCGGGCTCACATAGGCGGTGGGGTGGACCAGCACGGGGATCTGATAGCCGCAACGCATGAGCTCTTTGTGATAGCGCATCCTGTGCTGGTTGTTTCCCAGCGCGACGATCGCGAAGGGATACTGCGCGGAGAACTTCCCGATATCCTCCATGCGCCCTATCACGGGGCCGCAGCGCGCCTTTTCGGGGCGGTCGTCCAGAAAGGCGATGTCCTCGTAGCCGGCGAGCCTTGCCAGTTCGTCGATCTCGGCGGCAAAGCTGCCCGCGCCTGCGATCAGGAGCCTCATAGTTTGCACCTCTTTCGATCATCATCCGTATCATTCGGTCTGATTCATCTCTTCCCGTTCTGACGCAGCAAACCGTTTGCGACCAGTGCGACGCCCGCGG
>SVGK01000078.1 GCA_015056395.1 Clostridiales bacterium | reverse complement strand
ATCTGGTTGCCGTTGAGCAGGCGGGGCGTGCCGTCCGCGGTCATGCAGGCGATGCCCACGCGGTCGCAGTCGGGGTCCGTGCCCACGCACAGGTCCGCGCCCAGCTCCTTCTGCATCTTGAGCGCCAGGCGGAAGGCGTCCGGCTCCTCGGGGTTCGGCACGCGCACGGTCGGGAAGTCGCCGTCCGGCAGCTCCTGCTCGGGCACGACGTAGACGTTCTGCATGCCGATCTCCTTGAATATGCGGCGCACCGGTATGTTGCCGGAGCCGTGCAGCGGCGTGTAGACGATCTTCAGCGTCTTGCCCATCTCGCGCGCCAGCTCCGGGTTGACCGAGAGCTTCTTGACAGCCTCGATGTACACGTCGTCCACGTCCTTGCCGATCATGGTCAGCAGGCCCTTGTCGAGCGCCTCCTGCTCGTCCATGGGTACGGCCTCTTCATAGGTGGTGCCGGGTATCCTGTCGGTGATGCCCTTCACGGACTCCGGCGGCATCTGTCCGCCGTCGGTCCAGTAGGCCTTGTAGCCGTTGTACTGCTTGGGGTTGTGGCTTGCGGTGATCACGATGCCCGCGATGCACTTCAGGTACCTGATCGTGAACGAGAGCACCGGCACGGGCCTGAGCGATTCGAACAGATAGACCTTTATGCCCGCGTTGCACAGCACCAGCGCCGCCTGCTTGGCGAACACGTCGGACATGTGGCGGGAATCGTAGCCTATCGCCACGCCCATGTCCTTGCCGTTCTCGGTGGTCAGTATGTACTTGGCCAGCGCGCGCGTCACGCGGCGCACATTATAGATGTTCAGGCGGTTGGTGCCCGCGCCCAGCACGCCGCGCATGCCCGCGGTGCCGAACTCCAGCTCGCGGTAGAAGCGGTCGTTGATCTCGGCGGGGTCGTTCTCGATGGCCTTCAGGTCGGCCACGGTGTCCGGGTCAGCGGCGAATTCGGTCAGCCACTGGCGGTAGAGCTCCATAGGTTCCATAGCGCCCTCCTTATTTTGCCGCTTCCTTCTGCGCGAAGTAGTCGTTCAGTTCCTTGACCAGCGCGTCCACGTCCGCGCCGTGTCCGCCGGCGGCCATCTCCAGCGATTCCATCATCGCCATGGGGCAGCCCATGCAGTGCATGCCGTAGGCCATCATGATCGGGGCGGTCTGGCGGTCCATTTCGAGCACCTCGGCGATGCTCATGGTCTTATCAACGGTCATTGGGAAAACCTCCTTTTGGATGATAAAGTATATTTACACAGTTCTTGCGCATCTCAGCCCAGGTCGTCCACGTCGATCAGGACCTTCATGGTCTTCTCGCGGTTCGCCTCGATGTACTTGTAGGCGTCCAGGTACCGCTTGAAGGGAAAGTGTTTGCTCATGAGCGGCTTCAGGCGCACCTTGCCCTCGTTCACCAGGCGTATGGCGTCGACATAGTCCTCGTGGCGGTACATCATGGAGGTGTCCAGGTCCAGCTCCTTGTCGTTCAGCGTGAACAGGTCCACGTGCGCCTCCTTGGCGAACACCGCCACCAGCACGATCTTGCTGCCCTTGCGTGCGTGGGCGATGGCCTGGCCCATCGTGATGTCGTTGCCGGCGCAGTCGTAGATCGCGTCCGCCTTGTCCGGGCCGAACGCCTCGACCATGGCCTCGCCGAAGTCCTTCGTGCGCGTATTCACGGCGAAGTCCGCGCCACATTCCTTCGCGAGGGACAGGCGGTAGTCGCTCACGTCCGTGATCAGTACGGCCTTCGCGCCCAGCGCCTTCAGGCTCTGCATGAGCAGTATGCCTATGGGGCCGCAGCCCAGCACGGCGACGTTCGCGCCCTTGAGCGCATCGAAGCGCTTGGCGGCATGCACGGTGACGGCGAGCGGCTCGAGCATGGCGCCCTCGTCAAAGGACATGGCTTCCGGTATCGGCGTGATCTTTTCCTGATCGACGCAGAAAAACTCGCTGGCCGTGCCCGTGGTCTGGAAGCCCATGACCTTGAGCTTTTCGCACAGGTTGTACTTGCCGTGGCGGCAGGGGTAGCACGCGCCGCAGACCACCTGCGGCTCTATGGTGACCTTCTGGCCCACGCTGAGGCCCTGGACGCCCTCGCCCAGCTGCGCGATCTCGCCGGAGACCTCGTGGCCCTGCGTCACGGGATAGCCCGTGCCCTTGTGTTCGCCGTAGTATACGTGGATATCGCTGCCGCACACGCCTATGCGGCGGATCCTGACCAGCGCCTGGCCGGGACCGGGGACGGGCGTATCGATCTCGCGGAACATGATCTCGCCCGGCTTCGTCATGACCTGTTGGAGCATGGCTCACAGCCTCCTTGATATGCATTTATATCCATTCATCATTATAATTGGCTGCGGGCGGTATGTCAAGGGTTTGTGGAAGGGTTGCGTCACGTGCGCAGCAGCTTGTAGAGCAGCCGGTACAGCGTCGCGGCCTCCTCGGGCGTGAGCTGCGTGCACTGCGCCATGCGCGCGGGCACGCAAAGCGCCCTTTCCCGCAGCGCAAGGCCTTCGGGCGTGAGCGATACGATCAGGTTGCGCTCGTCCTCGAGGCTGCGCGCGCGCGTCACGAGGCCCTTGGCCTCTAACTTTTTGAGAAGCGGCGTCAGCGTGCCGGAGTCCAGATAGAGCTTCGCGCCCAGCGCCTTGACCGTCACCGCGCCTTCCTCCCACAGCACCATCATGGCGATGTACTGCGTGTAGGTCAGGTCCAGCGCGTCCAGGGACGGCTTGTATCTGCGTATCATCTCGCGCGCCGCGGCATAGAGCGGGAAGCACACCTGGTTTTCGAGCTTCAGCGGTCCGTACTTGTCTTCCATCCCCTTGTCCCTCTTCTCGACGTCAGCCTGCCGCGCGGTCCTGCCGGCTCCTGCGGCGGTCACGCCAGCGCCTTCTCGATCGCGGCGATCCACTTTTCCTTTGCGGCCGTGGGCTCGAAGCGGCCTGCGATATCGCCGTTCTTGTCGATCACGAACTTCGTGAAGTTCCACTTGATGGCCGGGCTCTTGGCGTAGTCCGGGTCCGCCTTGGAGAACATGTCCTCCAGTATCGTGGCGATGGGGTGTTCCTTGTCGAATCCTTCGAACGCGGTGTTCTCGGTCAGCCACTTGTAAAGCGGTATGGCGTCCTCGCCGTTGACGTCGATCTTCTTGAAGCGGGGAAACGTGGTGCCGTACCGCGCGGTGCAGAAGGTGTGTATCTCGGTGTCGTCGCCGGGCGCCTGTGCGCCGAACTGGTTGCAGGGGAAGTCCAGTATCTCGAAGTCCTCGTTGCCGTGCGCGGCGTAGTACTCCTGCAGCTCGGCATACTGCGGCGTGAAGCCGCAGGCCGTGGCGGTGTTGACGATCAGCAGCACCTTGCCCTTGTAGTCGGACAGCGGGACCATGGCGCCGTTGCGCGCCTTGACGGTGAAATCGTATGCGTTCATGATATACCTCCCTGGCGTCGTCGTTAAATGGATAGCGTACTATCAAATGATATAAAATCGAGTGGGGGATGTCAAGGGGAGAAGGGAAAGTTAACGGCGGGAAAGGGGACATTTGACGCTTACGAAAGGCCCCCAAACAAAAGAATACGCCGGCACACCGCCGACGCACCCCATCACCCATCAATTATTGACCGTCACCTGTTGACACGCCCCGGCCATCCACTCCTAACTCCTAACTCCTCACTCCTGACTCCTCACTCCTGACTCTCCTCTATCCACCGCCTGACCTTCGTATCCCCGAACACCAAATACTCCCCAAGTGCGCACACGGGCAGCGCCGCGAATATGTCCACGACGGAGTGCTGCTTGACGAACGCGGTGGAGATAGAGATCAGCACGGCGGAGGCGACCATGAACGCCTTCCTGTGCGCCGTAACGTCGCGCTGATGGCACCATACGGAGGCGATCGCCACGGAATAGGCCACGTGCAGCGACGGGCACACGCCCGTGGGCGTGTCGAACGCGTAGATCAGCGTCATCAGCTTGGTCAGCAGGTTGTCGCGCGTAAACGCCTCGGGCCGCAGGTGCTGCACGCTGGGCCAGGATATGTACGCGATCATCGCCACGGCCTGCGTGATCATGATGTAGATCTGCAGCCGCTTGAAGGCGCGTATGTCGTACAGCAGGAACCAGAGCAGCGAATACACGATCAGCCCGTACCAGTAGCAGTAGAATAACAGGAAGAACTCGTTGAACGGTATCACGTCGTCCAACGCGCAGTGTATCACGTGGCAGTTCTTATACGGTATCAGGTTTTCCGTCAGAAAGTACAGCGCAAAGTACACGATCCAGCCCGCAAGCAGCTTCAGGTGGCTGTAGCGCGGTTCGTTCAGCGTGGACGGGCGAAGCTCTCTGTAGTCGACGACGGGTCTCTTCATCTGTTTCGTTTCCTTTACGGCTTGTTCATGGGGTAGGAGTTTTTCGATACGTTGCGATAGGGCACGACCCTGTGGCGGGGCTGGCGCACGGCTATCTCCGTGATGGACCGCGTGAGCGCCGCCGCGATGCGCGCGCGCTCCTCGTTCGGATCGGCTGTGTCGTCATAGGCGATCGGCGGACCGAAGAAGACCTTTTTCAGCGCGGGCGCGACGTACATGGGCACGAACCGAAGCGTCTGCCCGGCGGCGTGCGCGTACATCCTTCCCAGGTCTATGAAGCGATCCTGGAACGTGTACAGTATGTCGTTGACTGGCGGGTCCGTCTCCGGAAATATGACGATCTTCATGCCCCGGCGCAGCCCGGCGACGCTTTCGCGGAACGTGCTCATCACGCGCATGTCCCTGTATACGCCTATGCAGTGGGCGTTGTTGAACACGCACACGGAAAGCGGCGCTATGGCATAGGACGCCAGCCTGAAGAACCATCTCGTGCAGGCGGGCTTGCCCGACCAGAAGTCGCTGTAGGCATAGGCCGGCACCTCCTTCAGGTGCATCATCTCCTCGGCGCACCAGATCGCCCTGTCGCCGGGTATGTACAGCTCCGCGATGATGGGGCCGTTCATCTGCGCGTGGTTCCCCACGATCACGCACGCGCCCTCGGGCAGGTTCTCCAGGCCCTCGAACGCCGGCTTCCTGTAGAACAGCCGCACCAGCCCGCACGCGCCGCGGTAGACCCAGTAGGAGAGGCGGCCAAGCATCAGAAGTCGACCTTTTCGGCAAGCGGCCTTTCGAGCAGCCGCGGGTCCTCGAGCAGTTTGTGCAAAAGCGCCACGGCGCGCGAGCAGTAAAAGCCGTCGGATATGCGCTCGTCCACGGTGAGGCCTATGTCCACGCTCGTGCGCAGCGCCTCGCCGCCCTGCCCGTCGTCGAACCTGCGCTGCCTGATCTCGCCTATCACGACGAACACGGAGGTCGTGCCCCAGTTCGTCAGGTGGTGGTAGCCCGCGTGCAGCTTTATGGAGCCCAGGTTCGCCAGCACCACGGAGCTCTGGAAGGGGTCAGTGGCGATCACGGACTGCGGCATCAGGCCGCGTCTGTCCAAAAAGCGCGCCGCCGCGCCGATCAGCTTCTTGAACGGGAGCTTTTGCAGGAAGTCCATGCTCTCCGTGGACTGGTCCTTGCCCTCGTGGCGCACGTAGTGCACCTGGCGGTATATCTCGTCGTGTACCGTATCGATGGTATCCGAGGGCTTGGCGTGTATGAACGCGAGGCCCTCGTCGCTCTCGTCCCTGAACTGCTTTTTGATGGTGAACGCCGCGGACACCTCGTTGCGCTGGTAGAGGTTGTAGTTCGCATAGAAGCGGTTCAGCTGCGGCCTCAATGTGATGGTCTTGAGCACCGCCGTCACGATCAGCTGGAACACGTTATACTTGTAGTCAGGGCCAGACGCGTTCTTTGCCTCCAGCCACTTCATCGCGTTCGTCAGATCGACGGTCTCGGAGATGAACGCCTCGTTGTCACACCTGTTGGGATACATCAGCGGCATGATGTAGTGCATGGAATCGGTGCTGCGCACCAGCGTGCCGTCCCTGCGGTCGCCCCATTTCCGGCCCATAAACAAACCCACCCTTCAATAGATACGGGACCATATGGCCATTCTATGGAGACATTATATCAGTTCGACCGTTAACTTTCCACCATAGATCATCCGCGCGCCCGTTTCGTGCATCTGAAGCACGCGATGCCCTCCACGTGCGTGACGCTCACCTGACCGTACATGCCCTCGAGGCGGTCTCGCAGGCTCTCGACCGTCTCGTAGGGCGATGTGAAGAAGCCCTTCGGCTCGTACAGATGGCGTATGAACCAGTCCGTGCGGGCGCAGCCGCCCTTCACATAGAAGCAGCCGCAGAACGTGCCGCCCGGCCTGAGCACGCGCCATGTCTCGCGGTAGGCCGCCTCCTTGTCCGGGAACGCGTGGAAGCCGTTCAGCGAGAGCACCACGTCGAACCGCCCGTCCTCAAAGGGCAGCGCGCCCACGTCGCCCTGCACGAACGACACGTTGCGTATGCCCATGCCCTCCGCCCTGGCCCGGGCCCGCGCCATCATGTCCGGCGAATAGTCCAGACATGTGATGTCCGCTTCGGGCAGCGTGCGGTATACTGGCATGGTCAGCACGCCCGTGCCCACGGGCACCTCCAGCAGCTTCCCCGCAAAGGACTCCGGCACGCCCGCAAGCGCCTCCTCCAGATAGCGCGCGTTCTTCTCCGCGTCCATGTTCCACACCAGCCTGCAGACCGCCTTGCCCGGCAGCGTGGCATACGTCATCATGCCGTCGTAAAAGCCCGCGTGTCCGCCCGTCAGCCTGTAAGCCTCCCTGATCTGTGCTCCTCTGGACATATCCTTCCCTCCTCGGTGCAATGTGTCATATGGGTTAGTGCAATCTAACCTTCGTGTATAAAGAAAGGCGCGCAGGGCGCCTCATTCCGATATCTGCTGCAGCACCGGCCCGTCCCCGCGGCGCGTTATGTGCGCGCAGTCGTTGAACAGCTCCACGCGCGGGTGCACATAGGTCCCCGGGCGGCAGGGCAGGTCTATGATGATGATCGACGTGAAGTCATACGGGAACACCACGCACACATACGGGAACGGCATGTCGAGCAGATGCGCAAGCGCGCACGCGCCGGAGCCGCCGTGGCTGAACAGCGCGATCGTGCCGTCCGTGCCCGTCTCGCAGAAGCAGCGGCCGCCTTCGTGCCGATAGCCAAAGCCCATGAGGAACGCGTCGAAGCGTTCAGCGATCATGGCGTACTTCTCCGTGGCCGAATTGTTCCTGAAATAGGGGTGCCGCCGCCAGTCGCCCGCGGCAAAGTCGAAGCCCTCCTCGAGCATCATGTCGCCCAGCGTCCACGGATGGCCCTCGTGCGGCGTGTCCGCGCCGCCCCACGTGATCTCATGCATGAAGTCGAGCGTGGTCACGGGAAGCCCCAGCTTCTCCGCCGTGAACGAGGCCGTCTCCGCCGCGCGCCCGCAGGGCGAGGCGTAGATCTCGGATATGCCCTCCCCCGCCAGCCTTTCCGCGGCGGCGCGCGCCTGCGCGCGCCCCGTGTCCGTAAGGCAGTCGTGCACGTAGTCCGGCTCGCCGTGCCGCACGAATATGATCCTCATCGGCATGCCTCCGATTTTCAGTGGTGGATGGTGGCGGAAATGAGGTGATGTGCGTTTTGCCAGGATGTCCTTTGCGGCGCGATGACCGGGCGGAGGCCATGAATGGCGTCCCTACGGCGGCGCTGTTATGTCGTGCGTTATACCGGGATGTCCTTCGCTGTGCAGCGACCGGGCGGACGCCATGAATGGCGTCCCTACGGCGACGCTGTTATGTCGTGCGTTATGCCGGGATATGCTTTACGGCGCGGCGACCGGGCGGACGCCATGAATGGCGTCCCTACGGCGACGCTGTTACGCCGTGCGTTATACCGGGATGTCCTTTGCGGCTCGGCGACCGGGCAGACATATATCTACAAGGGCGGTATGGGTCGTGGCGGCTGATAGCCGCCGCTTCAACCGCTACGACCGCCGTTACGCCGCCGCTACGGCCGCCGGCTATTGATTCTGAATTCTTAATTCTGAATTCTGAATTGATGTATCCTCCCCCGCATCGCACAACATCCCCACCAAGTAACCACCCTTATCATCAAAAGTCCTCGCTGACGGCGAATTCGTCGGTGACGATCTCCTCGTCCTCCTCCGAGGGCTCCTCGGCGATGGGCACGAACACCGTCTGCCACGCCTCCTGCGGAAGCTCCGCGATCAGCCCCGGCAGGTTGATCACCGTGCCGTCCTGCCCGTAGGGCACCTTCAGCGTGTAGTGGTAGTTCACCGGGTCGTCGCCCTTCTCCTTCGTGACCTCCAGGTCGAATGTGAGGCTCTGGCCGGTGAACGACGCCATGCCGCGCTCCTTCGAGCCCAGCTTCGCCACCTGCTCGCCGTCCACGAACACGTTGATGCGGCGGTAGGTGTCCAGCGTCTCTCCGTTGTATTCAAGCTTCTTGTTGTCGAAGTACATCGTGTGGCCGCGGCCTATGAACATCATGCAGGCGGCGATGGCGATGAGTATCAGTATCGTGCACGCACGAAACAGTATCCTGCGCTTGTTCATCTGGATGCCTCCTCCCGCTGCGCCCGTTCGAGCTCGAGCCCCATGCCGGCCTTGGCGCGGCGCTTGCGCGTCTCGTACATGACCAGCGCGATGGTGATGACGCCGTAGGACACGAACACGCGGAAGTACTCGCCTATCACGGCGTTGCCCGTGATCACGGCGCCGGCCTTGGGCGCCAGTATGAACATCGTATGGAACAGTATGACGCCCAGGAACACATTGCCTATGCTCGCCCTGTCGACCGACGCGCCGCCCACCAGCAGCGCCGCGATGCAGAACATGCCGATCTGCGAATGCGAGGAATAGGTGGCCATGTCGCCCATGTTCTGCAGGTATATCACCATGCCTATGCCCGCGAGCACCGTGGAGATCACGATGGAGATGAGTCTCGTGCGCTCCACGTCGATGCCCGCCGCGCGCGCGACCTCCATGTCCTGACCGACGGCGCGCATGTCCTGCCCGAGCTTCGTGCGGCGGAACCACACGATCACCAGGCACATCGCGATGATGATCAGTATCGTCAAAAGCGGTATCTTCACGCCCGCGACGTTCAGTGAGAGCACGTTGTCAAGGCTCTTGCGGATGCGCGTCAGGTCGACCGACGAGCGCACGCCGTAGCCGCGCGGCAGCTTTATGTTGTTGTGTATGATCGGTATCACCGTGCCCATCATGTACAGCACGATCAGCTGGTATACGCCGTTC
The DNA here is from genome assembly GCA_015056395.1 of Clostridiales bacterium. Classification (GTDB taxonomy): domain Bacteria; phylum Bacillota; class Clostridia; order Christensenellales; family Aristaeellaceae; genus Faecivicinus. The sequence goes on along the minus strand of SVGK01000078.1, from coordinate 861 downwards.
ATGAAGAAGCTTATGATGTAGCTGGTGATCATCTCGCGCCCCTTGGCCGCGTTCAGTATCTTGCCGCACACGATGCCCAGCACCGCCGAGATCGGTATCGACATGATCATCGCAAGCACGATGCCCGGTATGCCCCAGATCTGCCAGTCGGACGTGAATATCAGCGCGATCTCCGCGGCCATGGCGCCCAGCGTCATGCCGAAGTTCAGGCCCATGCCCGCCATGATGGGTATCAGCAGGCTCAGTATCAGGAAAGCGTTGCGGCTCATGCGCGTGACGATCTCGTTCAGCAGGAACGTCGGCGAAAAGCCCGCGAACGGTCTGCATACGATTATGATGATGATGAACATGATGGGCACGGCGTTGTAGCCCATGAAGCTCAGTGCCTTCCTGGAGGCGGAAGTGTTCTTGTCGTTCATCGTGCTGCCTCCGATCTGCGGGTCAGCGCATAGAGTATCATGCCGTTGGACACGACCACGCGCAGCACCTCCGAAATGTCCAGATTGATCAGGCCGTTCATGACCGTGGGCGTCATCGTGACGATGCCCTGGAACAGTATCGTGCCTATGATCACGTTCGTGATGGACGCCTTGTTCGCCGACGCGCCGCCGATCAGTATCGCCGATACGGCGGGCAGCGCCATGTTGAACGGCGCGTTGTACAGCTGTACGAAGCCGAAGCCCTGCTCATAGACCAGTATGCCCACCGCCGCCAGCCACGTGCTCATCACCACGGACAGCATGCGTATGCGGTCCACGTTGATGCCCGCCGCACGCGCGAACGTGGGGTTGGAGCCCACCGCCGTCATGGCCGTGCCGGTCTTGGTGTGCAGGAACGCCCAGATCAGGAAGGCCAGCAGTG
>SVGK01000077.1 GCA_015056395.1 Clostridiales bacterium | reverse complement strand
GCCGCAGTACTCGCCGGTCAGGCGCTTGTACTGGCCGTACATATAGCCGATCTCACGCGCACCCACGCCGATGTCGCCGGCGGGAACATCCGTGTCGGGGCCGATGTGGCGATACAGCTCGGTCATGAAGCTCTGGCAGAAGCGCATGACCTCCATGTCGGACTTGCCCTTCGGGTCGAAGTCGGAGCCGCCCTTGCCGCCGCCTATGGGCAGCGTGGTCAGCGAATTCTTAAGTGTCTGCTCGAACGCCAGGAACTTGATGATGTCCTCATTGACGGAGGGATGCAGGCGCAGACCGCCCTTGTAGGGGCCGATGGCGCTGTTGCCCTGGACGCGGTAGCCGCGGTTGACGTGCACCTTGCCCTGGTCGTCCACCCACGGCACGCGGAACTTGATCACGCGCTCCTGCTCGACGAACATGTCGAGCACGCCCTTCTCGATCAGCTCGGGGCGCGCCTCGACGACGGGCTCGATGCTCTCCAGCACGGTGCGGACGGTGATCAGGAACTGCTTGTCGTTGGGGTTGCGCTTTTCAACGGTCTGCATCAGTTCGATGAGATAGCTGTTCTTCAGTGCCATGCGATTGATCCTCCTTGATGTCGCGTTGCGTCGATCCGGCTGTGTAAAAAACCTTACGGGGATACATTATACGCACAATCAGGGGCTTTGACAATACCCGAAATGTTAATTTTGCAATTTTTATTCTTGGAATATCCCGGAAACGATGGAATTTTGAGCATTTCGACACAAATACGCATGAACATGAATGCGGATTATGCAAATCCATATTTCTGAATGGGTTGCATTTTTCCTCATATGCGTGTATAATGATGCCACAGACAGTATCACTATTTGAAGAAAAGGAAGATCTCCATGAGCAAGACCGTCATACCCGCGGGCTACCGCCCGCCGCTGTCCAACTACGACACCCAGCTGGCCATCGAGTTCATCAAGCACAACTTCCAGATGGACCTGAGCTACGCGCTGAACCTTCGCCGCGTGTCCGCTCCGCTGTTCGTCTCGGACAACTCGGGCCTGAACGACAACCTGAACGGTGTCGAGCGCCCCGTGCGCTTCGACATACCCGCCATAGGTCTGGAGGGCGAGGTGGTGCACTCGCTGGCCAAGTGGAAGCGCCTGGCGCTGAAGCTGTACGACTTCCGCCCCGGCAAGGGACTCTACACCGATATGAACGCTATACGCCGCGACGAGCAGCTGGACAACCTGCACTCGATCTACGTCGACCAGTGGGACTGGGAGAAGATCATCCGGCGCGAGGACCGCACGCTGGAATATCTGAAGGCCACCGCGCAGGCCGTCGTGGACGCCATATGCGACACGTCCGCGCGGCTGGGGCGCGAGTTCCCGTCGCTCAACGTGAAGCTCTCCCGCGACATGGCCGCGATCACGACGCAGGAGCTGGAGGACATGTATCCCGACCTGCCGAACGCCTCCGACCGCGAGAACGCCTTTTTGAAGGAGCACCACACGGCGCTCATCATGCAGATCGGCGACAAGCTCAGGTCCGGCAAGCCCCACGACGGCCGCGCGCCGGACTACGACGACTGGGCGCTGAACGGCGACATACTGTTCTGGAACGAGCGCCTGGGCCGCGCGTTCGAGATCTCCAGCATGGGCGTGCGCGTGGACGAGAAGTCGCTGAAGGAACAGCTCAGCAAGGCAGGCTGCGAGGAGCGCGCACAGCTGCCGTTCCACAGTATGCTTCTGAACGGCGAGCTGCCTCTGACCATAGGCGGCGGCATTGGACAGAGCCGCCTGTGCATGCTGATGATCGGCTGCGCGCACATAGGCGAGGTACAGTGCAGCCTGTGGGACGAGGAGACGGTCAGGGCGTGCGAGGCGGCGGGGATACCGTTGCTGTAATTCAGAATTAAGAATTCAGAATTAAGAATCATTAGCCCGGGAGAGGATCGTTTTTCAGCCCTGACGGAACGTCGGAGCGGCGTTTGCGGCGGGGCTGATTTTGGGTATCGTTGTTCCCATGTGTTCGCGTTTCACGGTTTGTCACCGTCAGACGAATCATCATCTCCAGCTGTCGTAGGGACGCCATTCTTGGCGTCCGCCCGGTCGGCGCTCATCTCGGTTCCATATCATCCGATGAACCGCCATCTCCATCCGCACGCCCTGTGCTGACCGGGCAACGTGGCGGCCTGGAGGCCGCCGCTACGAACGTCTCCTCATTACTCATTCCTCATTACTCGTTACTCATTCCCCCTCCTCTTCCCCTTCCTCCGATATTGCAGCGGCGTGCGCCCCGTGTACCTCTTGAACACGGTCGAAAAATAGCTCTGCGAGCAAAAGCACAGGTATTCCGCGATCAGGCTGATCGGGTAATCCGAATACCTCAACATGTTCTCGGCCGCCTCGACGCGCTTTTTGAGCGTGTACTCCTTTATGGTGACCCCCTCCGCCTTTGAAAACAGCGCGGAGAGATACGAAGGCGTCAGCCCCACGTGGCGCGCCAGCTCCTCCGACGTGAACGGCTTGTGCAGGTGCGCGCCTATGAAGCTCTTGCACGCCTCGACCGTGGGGGACTGCGCGCCGCCCGTCTCAAGCAGCAGCTCGTGCACGCGCAGCGCGGCGCTTCGCATGATGCACTTGTGCTCCGCGACCGTGTGCGATTCCGAAAGCTCCTGCAGGTACAGGTCGTTTATGCTGTAGGCGCGGTCCGGGTCCATGCCCGCTTCCATCGCCTCGCGCACGAGCATGGATATCAGCAGCACCGCCAGATACTCCGACTGCTTGTAGCTCGAGCGCGACATGATCCCCAGCTCTATGCCCGCCGTATCGTCGATCACCGCAAGCAATGGCGCCGGATCCCCCGCGCGGAAGGCCTCGAACACCTTCCGCTCCACGAGGTACGAGTGGTGCCCCAGACCATGCTCGCTCTTGTAAAGGCCATACGCCGTCAGCCGCTCCGCCAGCCTGTCGGCATCGCCCTCGCGCCCGCTCCTTCTGGCCGCCATGGCCCACCCCTCCTATCATGTCTCAGGTATTTCCACAATACCATAAAAAAGCGAAAGAAACAATAAAAAAATGGAAGAAATAACCTTCTGCGAAAGGTATAATCGGGCTGTACAAGGCAGGGACAGCGCAAGGGCGCCGCTGCCGCAAATATCGAAAGAGAGGGACATGTATCATGAGAGCTGACAAGGCCTACAGGCTTTCCCTGACAGAAGAGGCGAAGGAGATACTCGGACGCCTGACCCTTGAGCAGAAGGTCGACCTGATGGGCGCGAACTTCTACATGGACAAGCTGCAGGAGCTGATGGACAGTCTGGGCGCGGAGGACTCCCACTACAACATCACCCCCTACGCCGCGGGCGGCATAGACGGCGTGATACCGCCGGTGCAGTTCTGCGACGGCCCGCGCGGCGTCGTGTGCGGCATAGGCCAGACCACCTGCTTCCCCGTGTCCATGGCGCGCGGCGCGACGTTCGACCCCGCGCTGGAGGAGGAGATCGGCCACGCCATAGGCCGCGAGGTGCGCGCCTTCGGCGGCAACCTCTTCGCCGGCGTGTGCATCAACCTGCCCTATAATCCGGGCTGGGGCCGCAGTCAGGAGACCTACGGCGAGGAATCCTTCGCCATAGGCCGCATGGGCGCGGCGCTGGTGCGCGGCGTGCAGGACGAGGACGTCATGGCGTGTGTGAAGCACTATGCATTCAACCAGATGGAGAACGCGCGCTTCAAGGTGAGCGTGTACGCCGACAAGCGCACGGAGCGCGAGGTGTTCCTGCCCCACTTCAAGGACTGTGTGGACGCCGGCGCGGCCTCCATCATGAGCTCGTACAACCTGTACAACCAGGTGAAGTGCGGCCACCACAAGTATCTGCTCAGCCGCGTGCTCAAGGAGGAATGGGGCTTCGACGGCTTCGTGATGAGCGACTTCATCTATGGCGTCAACGATACGGTCGAGGCGGCGAACGGCGGCCAGGACCTGGAGATGGTCATCACCAACTACTTTGGCGACAACCTGGTCAAGGCGGTGCGCGACGGCTTCGTGCCGGAGAGCAAGGTGGACGAGGCGGCGCTGCGCCTGATCCGCACGGTGCTGGCCTTCGACCGCGGCCACAAGGAGTACGACATGTCCGTGGTGGGCTGCCCGGCGCACATCGCGCTGGCCAAGCGTGCCGCGGAGGAATCCGTGACGCTGATCAAGAACGAGGGCGTGCTGCCGCTCGATAAGAAGGCCGTAAGAAAGCTCGCCGTGATCGGCAAGCTGGCGAACGTCGAGAACATAGGCGACCACGGCTCCAGCCGCGTCTATCCCGCCTATGCCGTGACGCCGCTTGAGGGCATCGCGAAGGTCGCGCCCGACGTCGAGGTCGTCTACGCGGACGGTTCGGACATCGAGGCCGCGAAGAAGGCCGCCGCGGAGGCGGACGCCGCCGTGTTCGTGGTGGGCTTCAACCACGACGACGAGGGCGAGTACATCGCCGGCGACGACTTCGGCAGCATGTCCGGCGCGGCGATGAGCGTGGGCGGAGACCGCAAGGGCGGCCTGGCGCTGCATGCGGACGAGGTCACGCTGATCAACGCCGTGGGCCCCGTGAACAGGAAGTTCGCGGTCGTTATGATCGGCGGCAACACCATCACCACGAAGGAATGGCAGGACAGCGTGGGCGCCATGCTCATGGCCTACTATCCCGGCCAGGAGGGCGGCACCGTCATCGCGGAGATACTGTTCGGCGATGTGAACCCCAGCGGCAAGCTGCCCTTCGTGATCCCTGCCGACGAGAAGGACCTGCCTCAGGTCGACTGGGAGGCCACGGAGCAGTACTACGGCTATTACCACGGCTACACGAAGCTCGAAAAGGAGGGCATCGCGCCGCTGTATCCCTACGGCTTCGGCCTCTCCTACACCACGTTCGACGTGTCCGACGCGGCTTTCTGCGTGCAGGACGGCGTGCTGAAGGCCGTATGCAGGGTGAAGAACACAGGCAAAGTCGCCGGCGCGGAGGTCGTGCAGATGTACGTGGGCTTCGAAAATTCGAAGGTCGACCGTCCCGTCAAGATACTGCGCGGCTTTGCGCGCGTGGACCTCGCGCCCGGCGAGGAGAAGCAGGTCACGATCGAGTGTCCCGTGGAAAAGCTCGCCTATTATGATCCCTATACCCGGGCCATGGAAGTGGAGCACATGGTCCACCAAGTCTACATCGGCACAAGCGCCGACAACGGGGACCTCATCAAGGGGTGCGTGGAGATCTGAAGCATTCTCGTCTGAGAATGGCCGCCGCCGGCTTTATGCCTGCGGCGGTCCTTTGCGTACAGATGTCTCCGCTGCCCTTGCCAACCCATCCCCCATCTGCTATAATCCTTAAAAACGACACGGGCGGGAGACAGATATGGCGAACAGCAACACGGAACTCGAGCGCTTCGTGGCCGCCGAGGTCGAAAGATACAAAGGCGTCAGCGTGCCCATCAGGGCGTGGCTCCCGGAGCGCATATTCATCCGAAAGATCGCGTGCGGGAAGCTTCACCCGAACCCGCTCGACGAGTTCTGCGACCCGGACATCGGCCCGGAACACAGCATCATATCGGCCTACGAAAAGCAGATCGCGTTCGGCATGCTCCACACGCGCGTGGACCCGATCGAGGACCCGCTGATCGTGGAGAAGATGCATCCCGGCGGCTACATGATACTGAACGGCCATCACCGCTGGGCGGCGGCCATGCGCAGGCATCTCAAAAAGGTGCCCGTGCGCGTGGTCAACGTGACGCACGAAAAGGACATACGCAGCATGCTTGAAAACGCGAAGCACGACAGGCGCGCGACGCTCGATCTGGACGAGCTGGTGTTCGCGCAGGACGGCGCGCTCCCCGTGGAAAAGCCGCTCCCCTTCCCGTTCCGCCTGCTGTTCAGACAGCGGCTGCGCCTGGGCGTGCCGGCGGTGTTCCACTTCCTCAAGACGCAGGGTTACGACATATGGGTCTATTCCTCGAAGTACTATTCGATGGAATACATACGCAGGTATCTGAGGCTCTGCCACGCGCCCGTGGACGGCATCGTGACCGGCACGGCGCGCGGGAAACGCCTGAGCGCGGACAAGAAGGCACAGCTCAGGGCGCTGGCCGCGAACAGGTACTCGGTGACACTGCACATAGACGAACGGGCGTTACTGCGCACGCACGGCGCGGGGGAAGGCTTTGAAGAGTTCCGCCTGACGGGGCGCGCGGAGGACTGGTCCGCGCAGGTCATAGACATCATCCGGGAGATGGACAAGCCATGAAGCGCACGACAGAGCCCGCAAAGATGCGCATCTCGTTCGATCTGGACGAGGTGCTGTTCGTATTGCCCGAGACGCACAAGACGGAGCCGGCGCTGCCATTTCCTCTCGACAGGATGTTCCCCGAGAGGCTGCGCCTGGGCACGCCGGAGCTCATCAACACGCTGCAGGGCATGGGCTACGAGGTGTGGGTCTACACGTCGTCGTTCCGGACCGAGCGCTACATACGCCGCCTGTTCAGGCATTACGGCGTGCGCTTCGACGGCATCGTGAACGGCGAAAGGCATCTGAAAGAAGTGCAGCGCGACAGGAAGACCACCCTCCCGCAGAAGATGCCCCACGTATACAAGATCGCGCTGCACATAGACGACGAGACGGTCATCTGCTCCCTGGGAAGGCAGTACGGCTTCAGGACATATCACCTGGACGCGCAGGACGACGACTGGAAGGAAAAGATCATCGCCCGCGCCGAGGAGATCAGAAAAGTGTGTCAGGGGGACGGTTCTTCTGACACACTTCACGGAGGTGAATGAACATGCCCAGGACGGCAAGGAAGAAGAGCAGCACCGGCTGTTACCACGTCATACTGCGCGGCATAGGTAAGCAGGTGTTATTTGAAGAGGAGGAAGACTACCTGCGCTTCCTGAATGCGGTCAGGCGATGTCTGGCGCAGGAGTCTTTCGAGGTCATCGCCTATTGCCTGATGGAGAACCACGTCCATCTGCTGCTTCGGGCCGCGTCTTCGTTGGACAGGATCATGAAGCGCATCGCGGGAAGCTATGCATTCTATTTCAATACGAAATACGAGAGGACCGGCCACCTGTTCCAGGACCGGTACATGAGCGAGCCGGTCGAGGACGAGCGGTATCTGCTGACCGTGGTCCGCTATATCCACAACAACCCGGAAAAAGCCGGTCTGTGCGCGCACAACGAATACCGTTGGAGCAGCTGGCACGAGTATGTCAGTGTGCCCGACATCGCGTCGACGGCACTGGTCCTTGATCTGGTCGGCGGTCTGGAATGGTTTTTCCGCTGCGACGAATCCGTGACGGAGACGGCTTGCATGGACATCTCCGGTCCGCGGCATATCTCGGATGAAAAAGCCCTGCGTATCATAAAGGCGACGCTGAAGGTCGGCAGCGGCACACAGCTGCAGGAGCTGGCGAAGAGGGAAAGGGATCAGGCGCTCAGGGTCCTCAAGAAAGAGGGGTTGTCCGTCCGGCAGATCGAGCGGCTGACCGGGATCAATCGCGGCGTCATACTGCGCGCGTGAGTGTGTCAAGAGAACCGTCCCCCTGACACACTAATAGTCCTCTAAGAAGCTGTGCTGCACGCCCTCGGTCTTCCAGCCGGGCATCGTGTCCAGCTGCAGGTTGTGTATGGACTTGAACACGTTGTCCATGACGTTGCTGTTCTGCCGGTTGAGCGTCTTCAGGAGCTGCTTGACCTCCGCGCGCTTGGAGCCGCCCTCGTGGTGCACATTGTTCTCGGTGAAGCGGCAGGCGCACTGTATGAACTGGAGCCCGTGATGGTCCTTCCAGGCGATGATGTCGTCCTCGCGCACCATGTAGAGTGGGCGTATCAGCTGCATGCCCGGGAAATGGTCCGCGCGCAGCTTGGGCATCATGCCCTGCAGCTGCCCGCCGTAGAGCATGCCGATCACGGTGGTCTCGATCACGTCGTTGAAGTGATGCCCCAGCGCGATCTTGTTGCAGCCCAGCTCGCGCGCCCTGTCGTAGAGGCAGCCACGGCGCATCCTGGCGCAGAGAAAGCACGGGTTCCTGTCCTGGCTGTTTGCGACGTCGAATATGTCGCTCTCGACCACCGTATAGGGTATCTCCAGCAGCCGCGCGTTCTCTTCGACCCTCTGCCTGTTCGCCGGGGCATAGCCCGGGTCCATGATCAGGTAGACCGCCTCGAACGGGACCTCGGAATGGCGGGAGAGTATCTGCATCAGCTTTGCCATCAGCATGGAATCCTTGCCGCCGGATATGCACACGGCGATCCTGTCCCCCGGCGAAAGCAGCTCATAACGGCGTATCGCGTTCATGAAGGGGCGCCATATCGGCTTTCTGAAGTCCTTGAGCAGGCTCTGCTCTACGCGCTGCGCCTTCGTCATCTCTCTGGGCATCTCATAAGCTCCTTTTCATCCCGCAAGGTCGGCAACGACCATGTCGAGCAGTCCCTCCGTGCGGCGCAGGTCGCGCCCGTTCCAAAGCGTGCTGTCAGAGAGCACCGCGTAAGCCAGCGACTCCGCGTCCATGTCGCTGGACAGCCCGCCCAGCGCGGCGATCACCTCCGGGCTCTCGCGCACGGGATACGCGCGGCCTTCCACCACCGTATCGGCCCCTTCCGGCCCCATGCGCGTGTCGGAAAGCAGCAGTATCATCGCCGAAAGCGCCGTGACGAGCCGCCTCGGCGGCGCGCCGTCCCGCGCCGCGCAGGCGTCGATCGCGGGCAGCGCGGCGCGCTGCGCGAGGTGGATCAGCCCGCGGCAGGCGTCGCTCAGCCGGTTTTCGTTCATCGTGTTCTCGTAGCGTGCGAAGCATTCGATCAGATAGGGCGCGGCTTCTTCGCGCGCAAACGGCGCATAAGGCAGTATCTCGTCCATCACCGCGTGTCCCAGCAGGTCGCGCAGCGGCTCGTCCTTCATGCAGTCCGAAAGCGTCCGGTCGCCGCGCAGCGGGCCCACGCTGCCCATCACGAACAGGCCCGCGTCAAACAGCCTCCGCTTCAGCGCAAGCGGCTTTTCGAGGCTGTCCGTCTTCACGGCCGGCAGCCCGTTCGGGTCGCCCTCGACCGCCCACAGGCCGTAGGGCTCCGCCAGGTGTATCATGGCGTCCTGATAGTTCATGCGCGTGCACAGGCGCGCCGCCTCGACCGGGTCGGCGCGGAAGGACAGGCTGTCGACCAGCGAAGGGACCATCTCCATACAGCCAAGCCACGCGTCGAACGCCGCGCCGGCATGCCACTCGGCGCCGAAGCGCCTGAGGCGGCGCAGCGCCTCTTCTCCGATCGCCGCGCTTTCGCCCGCCACGACCAGCCTGGGCGGCGTGAGTCCCGCGCGCCAGCGTTCCGCAAGGAAACGCGCCATCACGGCAAAGCGCAGCGTCTCCCGCGCCGGGAACTCGCCGACCGGATCGATGTACGTGAGCAGGAAGCGCACGCCTGCGTCGCGCGCGAGCGCCATGAGCGCCTCGTCGTCGGCCTCCGGATCGAGCGCCCGAAGCACGCACTGCACCACCTGCTCGCGCGTGACGGCCTCGCCCTTCACCTCGCCGCGCACGAACACGGTGTACAGCCCATCCTGCGCACCGAGTTTCTCCGCAAGGCCCTCGCCGCAGTCCACGCAGGCGATGCCCGTGCCCGCGTCGTCCAGCAGCCTGTCGACAAAGCCCATCAGCGCACCGTCCATGCCGAATTGCACGCCGGAGATGCTTGCGGGCCTGCGGCGCTCGATCTCGTAATCGTCCATGATGGCCTCGCACAATGTCTTCATGCCTCGCGCCTCCTCAGCGTGCCGCCGACGGAGAACATGCGCTTTCCGTCCGCGTGGCCCTGGAACGTGAACGCCGACTGTTCGCGCGCGAGCGTGAGCGACAGCTCCACGCCGGGCCGTATCTCGGATTCGAACTGTACCGTGAAGTCGACGATCCCGTATTCCCGCATCGTATCGAAGCCCAGCTCGTTCACGCACATGTCCATATAGCGCGTGTTGTTCACGTGGCCGTTTATGTCGAAGTCCGTGAACCTCGGCGCATACCGCGATGTGCGCGTCTCGGCTTCGAGCGGTTTCACGGGGCGCGGCATGGCGATGGGCACGGCGCGGCCGCTGTTGTCCGGCACGCGAGATTCGACGAAGGCGTCGCGCACGGCCTTGCGCGCCTGCATGTCCATGGTCATCCAGAGGCTGTAGGCGGCGCCCAGCCGGGCGCCTGCCGCGTCGCGGAATATGTACATGCGCGGAAAAAAGAAGTGGCGCACCGGCATGGGATATGTCTCCAGCGAGACGGTGTCGCCTATGACAGGCAGCCGGTCGAAGCCCACGTGCGTGCCCGAGAGCACCCACGCCAGCCTGCGCGGGCCCAGCGTGGTCATGTCTATGCCGAGGTCCGTACAGTGCACGGCGGAG
>SVGK01000076.1 GCA_015056395.1 Clostridiales bacterium | reverse complement strand
ACCTATTCGCCGCAGGCGCCGACGATATACATGCTGGTGGGCCTGCAGGGCGCCGGCAAGACGACCATGGCCGGCAAGCTGGGCAACCTGATCAAGAAGGACAACAAAAAGCCCCTGCTGGTGGCGTGCGACGTGTACCGCCCCGCGGCGATCAAGCAGTTGCAGGTGGTGGGCGGCCAGGTCGGCGTGGAGGTGTTCGAGCGCGGCCAGGGCGACCCGGTGCAGATCGCCAAAGAGGCCATTGAGTACGCGAAGTACTACGGCCGCGACCCGGTCATCATAGACACGGCGGGCCGCCTGCACATCGACGAAAAGCTCATGCAGGAGCTACGCGACGTGCGCGACACCGTGCACCCCAAGGAGATACTGCTGGTGGTCGACGCCATGACCGGCCAGGACGCCGTGACCGTGGCGAAGACCTTCAACGACGCGCTGGGCGTGGACGGCGTGATACTGACCAAGCTGGACGGCGACACCCGCGGCGGCGCGGCGATATCCGTGCGCGCGGTCACCGGCAAGCCCATCAAGTTCTCCGGCGTGGGCGAAAAGCTCACGGACATCGAGCCCTTCCACCCGGACCGCATGGCCAACCGCATACTGGGCATGGGCGACGTGCTGACGCTGATCGAGAAGGCGGAGGAGAACTACGACCAGCAGGAGGCCAGCAAGCTCGTCTCCAAGGTCCGCACGAACAACTTCACGCTTGAGGACTACCTGGACCAGATACGCCAGATCAGCAAGATGGGCTCCATCACGGACGTGCTGAAGATGATACCGGGCGTGGGCAGCAAGCTCAAGGACGTTGAGATCGACGAGGACGCCGTGCACAAGGCGCAGAAGAAGAACGAGGCCATCATCCTGTCCATGACGCGCATGGAGCGCCGCAACCCGGACCTGCTGAACGCCTCGCGCAAGCGCCGCATCGCCGCGGGCAGCGGCACGACCGTGCAGGAGGTCAACCTGCTGCTCAAGCAGTTCGACCAGGCGCGGTCCATGATGAAGAACGTGATCGGCGGCGGCGGGAAGCGGAAGATGCGCCTGCCGTTCAGGAAGATGCCGGGAGCATAAATAATTCGGAATTAGGAATTAGGAATTGATGGTGTGGGGGCTTCGCCCCCACGCCCCCATCGGCGGCTTCACGCCCGGTCGGCGTTCACCGTTCCGCATCGCATAAGGAATGCAAACCTTCACAACGACCCCTTTTCACCCGATAACTATGGCAAACGCCGTAATTATACACCATTTCCACGAACAGGAATCAGGAGGAATTTCAAAATGGTCAAGATCCGTCTTAAGAGGATGGGCATGAAGAAGATGCCTTTTTACCGCATTGTCGTCACCGACAGCCGCAACCCGCGCGACGGCCGCTTCATCGAGGAGCTCGGCTACTACAATCCCGTGTCTGAGCCCGTGCAGCTGAAGATCGATCACGAGCGCGCGAAGTATTGGCTGGGCACCGGCGCGCAGCCCACCGACACCGTGCGCGGCCTGCTCAAGAAGGGCGGAGTGCTGTGATCATGGACGAGCTTGTCAGGTACATCGCGAAGTCGATCGTCGACAAGCCGGACGCCGTGCAGGTCAACCAGGTGGAGACCGACGAGGAGATCACCGTCGAGCTGCGCGTCGACCCCGACGACATGGGCAAAGTCATAGGCAAGCAGGGGCGCATCGCGAAGGCGATACGCACGGTCGTCAAGGCCGCGACCCCGCGCGACAGCAAGCCCTGTTATGTCGAGATCATCGAAGAGGACGAATGATAAGACCCTCCCGTACCCCGCGCCGCGGGGACGGGAGCGTTTTGCTTGGAGGAGGGATCGCCATGCCCACGGGCGTGATATGCAATTCGCTCGCCATCGCCTTAGGCGGGCTGCTCGGGGCGGCGCTCGGCGGCCGCCTTTCGGACGAGTTCAAGGCGAAGCTCAATCTTCTGTTCGGCATCTGCGCCATGGGCATGGGCATAAGCTCCATAGCGCTGATGAAGAACATGCCCGCGGTGATACTCTCGCTGATCGCGGGCACGCTCATCGGCATCGCCGTGCACCTGGGACGCGGCATAGAGCGCGCGGGCGCGGCGCTCGAGCGCGGCATGGCGCGGTTGGCCCCCGCGCCCTCGCGCGCGCGCCCCGCGGGACAGGATCAGCTGATGGTCACGACCATCGTGCTGTTCTGCGCGTCCGGCACGGGCATATACGGCTCCATCGTGTCGGGCATGATGGGCGACCATTCGATACTGATCGCCAAGTCTATACTTGACCTGTTCACGTCGATGATATTCGCCTGCACGCTGGGGGCGACCGTCGCGGCCGTCGCCGTGCCGCAGTTTCTGATATTCATGCTGCTGTTCGCGTGCGCGAGGCTGATCTACCCCCTGACCACGCCCGTCATGATCGACGACTTCAAGGCCTGCGGCGGCTTCATACTGATCGCGACGGGCCTTCGCATCGCAAAGATAAAGGACTTCCCTATCGCGGACATGATACCGGCGATGGCGCTGGTCATGCCGCTGAGCGCGCTCTGGACGAACTGCGTGATGCCTCTGCTCGGGTAAGGAGTATGGACATGGACAGATACGGGCTGATACCCTTCTTTGAGGACCTCCACGCGCATCCGGAGCTGAGCGGCGCGGAGCACCGCACCACGGGAAAGCTCCTCGAAGCGCTGCGCGCCGCCGGCATCGACGTACTGGACGCGGGCCTTCCCACAGGCGCGATCGCGCGTATCGGCGGCAAAAGGCCGGGCTGCGTGATCGGCCTGCGCGCCGACATCGACGCATTGCCCATACGCGAGGAGACCGAGCTGCCGTACCGCTCGCGGAACGAGGGCGTCATGCACGCCTGCGGCCACGACTTCCACGCCGCGGCCATGCTGGGCGCGGCGCTTGCGCTCAAGGAGCGGGAGGACGGGCTGGACGGCACGGTGAAGATCGTGTTCCAGCCCGCCGAGGAGACCGCCAGCGGCGCAAAGCGCATGCTCGCCACCGGTCTGCTCGACGACTGCGAGGAGTTCTACGCGATACACAGCTACCCGTGGTTCCCCGCCGGCACGCTGGGCATCAAGGAAGGCCCCGTGATGGCGGCGCCCGACCGCTTCCGCATCGCCGTGCGGGGGCGCGGCGCGCACGGTGCGGAGCCCAACACGGGCATCGACCCGATACCCGCCGCCGCCGCGATCGTGCTGGCGGCGCAGCACATCGTCTCCCGGCGCATGGACCCGTTCCGCGCGGCGGTCGTGTCCGTCACGCACATGGAGGCGGGCAACACCTGGAACGTGATCCCGGAGGCGGCCATGCTCGAGGGCACTGTGCGCACGCTGCACGCCGAAGACCGGGATATGGCCAGAGAAGCGCTGAGAGAGACCGCCGAAAGGACCGCCGCGGCCTACGGCTGCACGGCGGCGTTCGACTGGCGGGAGGGCCCCGCGCCGGTCGTGAACGATGCCGGCCTGTGCGCCGACGCGAAGGCGCTGGCCGAGGAGATGGGGTTTACCGTCGACCGGCAGAAGGGCACCATGGGCGGCGAGGATTTCAGCGAATACCTTAATGGCCGTCCCGGCGTGTTCGTGCGCGTGGGCACGGGCGGCTATGTGGTCAGCCACCACCCGAAGTTCACCGTGGACGAGCGCGCGCTCGTGCCGGCGGCGGAGTTCTTCGCCGCGCTGGCGATGAGGAGGGTGAAGAGGCAGGGGCAGGGTGAAATTCGGAATTCGGATTTCGGAATTCGGAATTGACGCCTCACTGAATGCTTTCGTTCTCTGTCGTTCCCGTATCGACATGCATATCGTATGCCAAACAGGCATCGCCGTTCTCCGTAGGGACGCGGTAACGGCTGCAGGCCTGTTCCTTTCCGATACAAACTCGACTTGTTCCATTGCTTGTCAAAGGGGAGCGGCCACACAGCCGCTCCCCTTCATCCATCAAAAGGCGCGCATCCGCCTCCGACCCGTTTCACCGTTCCATTTCCAGCTCCTCCGCGATGCACCCGAGCGCGAACAGTCCCTCCGGCGCCGTGCGCAGCGCTGCGGCGGCGCGTTGGCGCACCGCCTTCGCGTACGCGGCGCGCTCCGCGGGCGTCGAGGCTTCGAGCAGGCGCGTGCCCTCGCCGAACAGCCGAAGGCCCTCACGCGTGGGCGCGATGCCCCGAAAGCGCGCGAGGCTTCGCGACAGGTCGCCGCGCGGCGCGCAGCAGCGCGCCTCGAACGCGTCCCACAGCGCCCTGTCCGGCGTGATGCGCCAGAGTCCGCCCGCGCATTCGACCCGGAAGCCCAGCGCCTCGACCGCGCCGGCGTCCTCTCCCGCGCCGCGCCTCGGCGCGTCGGTCACGTACAGGCCCCGCATGTCCCTGCGCAGGAACGCCCCCTGCGGAAGGACGGGACGCAGCAGCGCGCGCAGCTCTTCAGGCCAGGCCCTCAACGCGGCAGCACCTCCGGCAGATATTCGATGATGTCGCGCGCGTTCATGCCGCGGCTCCCGTACTTCGCCTGTGCCCTCTCGCCCGCCAGGCCGTGCAGCTCACTGGCCAATGCCGCATCCAGCGCGGGCGTGCGGCCGGATCTGTCCGCCAGCAGCGCGCCCAGCATGCCCGTGAGTATGTCGCCGCTGCCGCCGCGCGCCATGCCGCAGCAGCCCGACGCGCTGACGTACGTCTCGCCCGGGCCGGCGATCACGGTCGCCGCGCCCTTGAGCAGCACCGTCGCGCCCAGCGCCGTGAGAGCGCGTGCCGCGGCGATCGGGTCGCCCAGGTCGACCGGCGCGCCCTCGCCCTGCGCGGGCGGGCAGGCGGGCAGCCGCGCCGCCTCGCCGGGATGGGGCGTCAGCACGTGCCGATCACGCAGCAGGTAGGTCAGTCCGCGCTCCTCCGCGATCAGGTTGAGCGCGTCTGCGTCGACCACGGCGGGGATCTCCGCCCTGAGCACCGCGCGCAGCACGCCCCTTGACGCCCTGCGCGTGAGGCCCGGCCCTATCGCCGCGGCATCCTTGCCCTTGAGCGCCTCCTCCACCTTGCCCACGGCCGCGTCGGATATCGCGCCGTCGTGTTCGTCGAGCGGTATGCACGTCGCCTGCGGCACGCTCGCCTGTACGATCGGCACGATGGAGCCCGGGCACGCCACCGTGACCAGCCCAGCGCCCGTCCGCACAGCCCCGCCCGCGCAGAGCACCGCCGCGCCCGCCATGCCGTAGGAGCCGGCCACGATCAGGAGCCGCCCGCAGTCGCCCTTGTGTATGTTGCGCCTGCGTTGGGGCAGCAGGCGCGCGACGTCGCCCGCCTCCATGAGCTGCGCGTCGAAGGGGCCGAAGCCTTCCTCGGGGAAGCCCACATCGGCCACTGTCACGCGCCCGCAGCGGTCCAGCCCGTCCGCAAGCCGGAGCCCCGTCTTTTCATACTGGAACGTGACCGTGCGGTCCGCCGTGACGCAGGCGTCATAGGCGTGCCCCGTCGCGCCGTTCAGGCCGGACGGTATGTCCGCGGAGAACACCTTCGCGCCTCTCGCACGGTCCGCATTTATGCGCGCGATCAGCTGCGCGGCCGCGCCGTGCGGCGCGCGGGAGAGGCCCGTGCCGAACAGCGCGTCCACCCATGCGTCCGGCGCGTCCGCCGGCGCGTCGGAGACGATCGGTATGCCCATGTCCCTGGCGCGCGCCATGTTCTCGACCGCGTCCGGCGTCGCGGGCGCATCGGGCGCGACGATCGTCACGCGGCGGGTCTCGGCCAGCATGCGCGCGCACGCCGTGCCGTCGCCGCCGTTGCCGCCCGTGCCGCACGCCAGGTATATACGCGCCCCCTCGGGCACGTCCTCCATGACGGCCTGCGCAAGCGCAGCCGCGGCGCGCTCCATCACCTGTATGGAGGGCACGCCGGATGTCTCGAAGTAGTTCAGTTCGGACACGCGCATGGCGGAAGGGGAAATCAATCTACGCATGATGGACCTCCGTCTGATATCGACAATATTTGGCCTTTGGTGTGACTATTATAGCACAATACGGGTCATATGGACAGTCACAACTTGTATTCGTCACAAACTTTTTGTATACTGGAATGGGTCTATATGGAATATCATATGACAAGGAGTACATTATGCAGGTAACGCAGCGCTTTGCGCAGCTGCTCACGAAGAACGTGGGCAAGGTCATCGTAGGAAAGGAGTCCACGGTCGAGCTCATGATGATCGCGGTGCTCTGCCGCGGCCATGTGCTGATCGAGGATGTGCCGGGCGTGGGCAAGACCACGCTCGCCTCCGCGCTGGCCAGGTCGCTGGACTGTTCCTTCAAGCGCATACAGTTCACGCCGGACATCACGCCTTCCGACATCACGGGCTTCTCCATCGCCAACTTCAAGACGGGCGAGCTGGAATACCGCCCCGGCATGGTCATGAGCCAGATCGTGCTGGCGGACGAGATCAACCGCACGTCGCCCAAGACGCAGTCCTCGCTGCTCGAGGTCATGGAGGAGGGGCAGGTCTCCGTGGACGGCAAGACCTATGCCGTGCCGCAGCCCTTCATCGTGCTTGCCACGCAGAACCCCGTGGACTTCGTGGGCACCTATCCGCTGCCGGAGGCACAGCTGGACCGCTTCTTCATGCGCATATCCATAGGCTATCCCACGCAGCAGGAGGAGGCCGATATATTGGAGCGCTACACCACCGGCCAGCGCCCCATGGACGACCTGAAGCCCATATGCACATCCGGCGACATACTGCTTTTGCAGCAGGAGGTCGAGAAGGTCTATTCTTCCAGGGAGATACGCGCCTACATATCCGGCATCGCCGCGGCCTCGCGCAGCACGAACGCGCTGCAGCTGGGCATATCCACGCGCGCCGCGATATCGCTGCTGCGCGCGGGCCAGGCGCGCGCGCTGCTGGACGGCCGTGACTTCGTCTCGCCGGAGGACATACAGGCCATGGCGGGCCCCGTACTCTGCCACCGCCTGGTGCTCTCGCCCGAGGCGCGCATGCGCAACATGACCGCCGAGAAGATACTCTCAAGCGTGCTCTCCGGCGTGCAGGTCCCGGTGAAGGTCAAATGAACGCGCGCACAGTCGGCGCGCTGCTCGGCATGGCCGCGCTGCTCGTCACTGGGCTGAGCACGGGCGTGCGCGTGTACTACCTGCTGTTCGGCGTGCTCGCCTCCATGCTGCTGATCGCGCTCGTATCGACGGTGTGGGCGCTGGCGACGCTGAAGGTCTCCATATCCACCGACGTGAACCGTGCCACGCGCGGCGACCGCATGGGCCTGGTGTTCACCGTCAGGCATCTGTCGTTCATGCCCGTGGCGTACATTGGCATAGAGATGGACGTGCCCTCGCAGGTCACCGGCACGCACGAGGTCACTGTGCGCGCGGCGGCGCTCAAACGGCGCACGTTCAGGCAGGTGCTGCTCTGCCCGCACAGGGGCGTCTACCAGATCGGCCTCAGGCGCGCCTCTGCGGAGGACGTGTTCGGTCTCATACGCCTCTCGAAGCGCATGAAGTCCTCGAACGCCATACTCGAGGTGGCGCTCAGGGATCGCAAGGCCGACGCGATGGCGCTTGGCAATGTGGACGACGGACCGATGTATTTCTCCCGCTCCACCGAGGACACCGCCTCGCCCTCGGACGTGCGCGCCTGGCAGAACGGCGACAGCCTGAAGAAGGTGCACTGGAAGCTCTCCATGCGCCGCAGGCAGGTGCTCGTGCGCACCTACGAGGAGAGCGCGCGCCCGGACACGCTGATACTGCCGGACCTCTCGCCCATACCCGCGCTGCGCGACCAGCAGCTCACGCTCGAAGACGAGATATGCGAATCGGCGCTCTCCATCGCGCGCGCCCAGCTCGAGGCGGGCTACCCCGTGCGCATGCCGCTGACGTGCTCCGTCCCGATGGAGCTCTCCGCGCACTTCATGGCCGACTTCGCGCCCTTCGGCGACGCGCTGATGCGCGTCCCCTTCGACAGCGCGACCCCCTACGAGCAGGTGCTCATGATGATGACGCCCCGCCTGCAGCGCACGGGCGGCGCGGTGCTGATCACCGCAAGGCTCACCACGCGCGTGGCCGACATGGCGCTGAAGCTGCGGCAGAGCGGCGTGCGCGTGCGGCTGGTCTGGATCAGCGAGGACGTGCGCGACCAGTCGCTTTCCATGCTCGAAAGGCTCAAAATGGACGGCGTGGAGGTGCAGGTGAGGAACCTGAGGGAAGGGTGAGGGTCAATTCGGGATTCGGGATTCGGAATTCGGAATTTGGAATTGATGGCGTGAGCGTCGGGTTTGCGAAAGGCTATCCGTAGGGACGCCATTCATGGCGTCCGTTCGGTCCTTCCACGCGTAAGCGCGTGCGAACGAGGGGTCGTGGCGGCCTGGAGGCCGCCGCTACGGTGATGCGTGCCGTGCTACGTAGGGGCGTCCGTGCGATCTGTACGGCCATCCGGCATCGCGCACAAACCTCCCGTAGGGACGCCATTCATGGCGTCCGTTCGGTCCTTCCGCGCGTATGCGCGTGCGAACGAGGGGTCGTGGCGGCCTGGAGGCCGCCGCTGCGGGCGATCTCTCAAATATCTGCGCCGGGACGCCCTGCATGTGACATCCCGCATCGGCCCCGGCACATCCCTTTCGCGACGGGAACGCCCGTCGCCTTCGTCAAATGAAACATCTCTGCCACTCGACCATTACGATCATATCGACATCAGAATGAAATCTCGTCTCTATCGCGCGGCCATCGCCGCGCTGCTCGCAGCCGCCGTCGCCGGTTCGACGGCGATGGTGCTGCTCGGCGGCCTCGGCGTGCCGTACACCCTTGCGCAGGTCTGGCTGCCCGTAACGGCCGTGGCGCTGCTGCTGGGCTTCGGCACGCTGCACAGGGCCGCCGCCTTCGCCGCCTTCGCTGGGCTCGTCGCGCTGGGGGCCGCCTTCCTGCTGCCGCGCCGCGCATCGTTCGCGCCGCTGGCGGCCTGGGTGCGCAGCCTCGTCTCCGGCGTACAGCCGGACGAGGCGCTGCTTCCGCAGTTCGCCCGGCTGCTGTGTCCCGTCGTATCGGCCTTCCTGTCGCTTTGCATGTTCGGCTTCATGTGGTCATCGGGCGGCACGTCGTTTGCGGTGATGGTATTCTTCGCCGCGCTCATGGTGGGCTATTCCCTCTCGCCCTCCCTGCCGTTCCGCCTGGCTGTGCCCGGGCTGGTGGGCTGCGCCGCGGCGTTCTCGCTGTCGGGCCACGTCAACCGCGACCGGGGCGCGTGGCGCGCGCTGCTGGCCGCGGTGCTGGCCGTGGCGCTGGCCTTCGTGTTCGTGCCGCACGGGCGCGTGACGTGGGCGCCGCTTGTGAACGCGGCGGAACAGGTGCGCGCCATCATACGCGACTATTTCCTGTTCACCGAGGAGCGCATACCCTTCACGATCACCAGCGAGGGCTACAACATGGCCGTGCGCGAAGAGGGCGACATCGTGTCCCGCCTGGGCGGCCCCGCCACGCCGCACGACGAGCCTGTGATGGAGGTGACCGCCTCGCGGCGCGTGCTGCTGCGCGGCACGATACGCCGCACGTACACCGGCCAGAGTTGGGTCGACCCGGACGCGAAGTCGCGCTACCTATTTTATTCCCCGCTGCACGCGGACATACGCGAAGACGTGTTCGGCATGGAGGGCAACGAGCCCTTCGACACCGTGGACGCCACCGTGCGCTTCCTGCGGCAGGACACCTCGGCGCTGTTCGTCCCCTCGCGCCTCGAATCCTTCTCGATGGACTTCCGCAACGCGGTCCACTTCAATTCGATCGGCGAGCTGTTCCTCTCGCAGCAGACGCAGCCCGGCGACACGTATTCGTTCACGGGCGGCGTGACGGGCGACGGCGAACGCCTGCGCGACGCCGTGGCCGCCAACGCCGGCCGTACGGACAGCCTCTACGACGACGCCGTCGCAACCTGCCTGCAGCTGCCGGAAGGCATAGAGCCGGGCGTGTACCAGCTGACGGACGAGATCGTCGCAGGCCTCGAAAACCCCTATGACAAGGCGCGCGCCATAGAGCTCTGGCTCAAGGCGAACTGCACCTATGCGCTGGATGTGGAACAGCCGGACGCGCGCCGCGACTTCGTTTCCGGGTTCCTGCTGGGCACGCGCCGGGGCTACTGCAGCTACTTTGCCTCGGCCATGACGGTCATGTGCCGCATCGCCGGCGTGCCCGCGCGCTACGTCGAGGGCTATGCCGCCGAGGCGTCCGCCACGCCCGTCACGCTGACCGGCGAGAACGCGCACGCCTGGACGGAGGTCTGCTTTGCCGGCATAGGCTGGGTCAGCTTCGACCCCTCCAACGGCGGCCCCGCCGTGGAACAGGGCGACCTTGGCCAGGCCGCGCCGGACCAGCCGGAGCCGCCGCAGGACGGCGGCGCGCAGCCCGACGAGGGCGGCGAACACCAACAGGGCGAAGAGAGCGAAGAGGGCGAAGGCGCGCAAGGTGAGAACGCCGGCGTGCAGACGCCCACGCCCGAGCCGCCGCAGGGGCAGGACGGTCAGGACGGATCGGGCCAGGACGAAGGCGCCTCCGATCCGTCGCAGCAGGACGCGCCTCCCGCGGACACGTCCACGCCGCCGCCCGCGCCCGCGCCCACGCAGCC
>SVGK01000075.1 GCA_015056395.1 Clostridiales bacterium | reverse complement strand
GGAGCTTCACGAACGTGCACGCCGGAAGCACCTCGACCT
This sequence comes from Clostridiales bacterium, assembly GCA_015056395.1. GTDB lineage: Bacteria > Bacillota > Clostridia > Christensenellales > Aristaeellaceae > Faecivicinus. The sequence goes on along the minus strand of SVGK01000075.1, from coordinate 10,556 downwards.
CTATCTGCGCCTCCACGCCGGGAACATATGTGCTTGCGATGACGGTCGTCTTACCCACGGCCACGCCAGTGACCTTGCCCGTCTCGGCGTCGACCTTCGCGATCTTCGTGTTCGCGGACACATACGTGATCTCGCCTGCGGCGTTCTCATTGAGCTTGGCCTCGACGGTCACGGACTCGCCCTTGCCCACCTTGACGCCCTTCTTCGCGAACGTCATGGACGTGGGCTTTTCGTACACCTTGAGCGTGGCGGAGGCGGTCCTTCCGTTGTAGGTCTTCGCGGTCAGCTTGACCGTGCCGCCCTTGAGCGCCGTGATCGTGCCGTCCGCGGCTATGGACACGCTGTCCTTGGGGCTTGCGGACCACGTGACGGCGCCCGCGGTCTTCTTCGGGAGCTCGTAGGAGGCCTGCAGCGTCTCGCCCACGCCCACGGTCTCGGCGGAGAGCGACACGGTGATCTTTCGCGGCGCGTCCAGCACGGTGACCTTTACGGAGGCCGTCTTCCCATTGTATGTCGTGGCGGTGACGGTGGCTGTGCCGTTGCGGTTCGCGGTCAGCGTGCCGTCCGCCGATACGGAGACGACCTTCGCCTTGGAGGACTCCCAGGTGAGCCTGCCCTGCGTGCCCTTGGGCTTCATGGAGGCGGTGAGCTTCACCGTCTCGTACCGGCCCATCTGCAGCTCCGCCTGCGGCAGGCTCACGGACGTGGGCGCGGGGCCCACGGTGACCTCCGTGGAGGCGGACAGGCCGTTGTATGTGGTGACGGTGATGGTCGCCGCGCCCTCTTTGAGCGCCTTCACGACGCCATGGGCATCGACGGAGGCGACCTTGGGCGCGGAGGACTTGAACGTCACGGAGGCGACCGTGCCGTCCATGGTGTAGCCCATGTCCCAGCTGTCGCCCAGGCCTATGGTCACCTTTACGGCGTCCGCCCTTATGGACTTCGGCGCCTCAACGACCTTGATCTTTACGGTATCCTTTCGGCCGTTGTAGGTCTGCACCGTGATCTTGACGGTGCCGGCCTTCACGCCGGTGATCTTTCCGTCCTTCGTGACCGTGGCGACGGACTTGTCCGCCGACGAGAACGACGCCGCGCCGGCCGTACCGTCCGGGATCTTGAAGCCCAGCTGCATGGTCTCGCCCACGGCGATGGTCTTGCGCTCGCCCGTCATTGCGATCCTGCCGGGCGCCTTGAGCACGGTGACGCTGATGTCCGCGTGCAGGCCCGTGTCGGTGGACAGGCGGACCACGGCCGTGCCCCTCCGCTTCGCGGTGAGCCGACCTTCTTCGTCCACGTCGACCACCTTCGGCGCGGAGGACTCGTACGTCACGGACGCCTTGCTGCCCGCGGGCAGCAGCTTGTAGCCCGCCGCGGACCAGGTCTCCTTTTCACCCAGCGTCACGGACGTGGCTTCGGGTATTATGGCGGGCGCGGCCCTGGAGACCACGTCCTCGATGATCTCCTCCTCTTCGGCCAGCGCCTCTTCTCCCTCCGCGGGATCGGCGGCCTCGCCCTCGGGCAGGGGCGCATCCGTGGCCGACGGCATCTCCGTCTCGAGGGGCGCTTCCGTGGCCGACGGCGCCTCCGTCTCGAGAGGCGCTTCCGTTTCAACAGGATCTTCCGTCGGCAGAGGTCCCTCCGTTGGCAATGGCTCCTCTGTCGGCAGCGGTCCTTCCGTCGGGATCGGCGTCTCCGTCGGGATCGGGGTCGGCGTGGGCGTCTCCGTGGGGAGCGGCTCCTCGTCGAAGGGCTGCTCATACCACACATAGTCGTCCGGCTCCTCGATCGGCGGGCCGACGACCTCGGTGCCGTCGTCATAGAAATAGGCCCAGTACCGCCAGTCGTTGGGGTCCGCATAGTACGCGCCCTCGTCCGGCGGGCCGACCACCTCGATCTCCTCCTCCGCAAGCGCGGGAAGGCCTGTCATAAACAGCATCGCAGCGAGCAGCGCCGCCCATATGCGCGTCCATTTTTTCACGGTGTCCACTCCTTTTGGCAGAAAAAGATGTAATTTGCGTGAAATCATTCTGTAACATTGTATATTATAATCGAAATGGAGCGCATGTGCAAGCGCATTATGCAGAATTCACAATTGACGCGCGACATTTCATTTGATATAATGGAAAAAAAGAGTGAAAGAGGAGGCAACTTCCCCATGAACATACTCGAAAAGATGCGCCTTGATGGCAAGAATGGCTTCGTGACCGGCGCGGCGCGCGGCATAGGCAAGGCGACGGCGACGGCGCTGGCGGAGGCCGGCGCGGACGTGGCCATCGTCGACCTGGACATCGCTGAGGCGGAGAAGACCGCCAAAGCCATCGGCGAGGCGACGGGACGCGACGTGTTCGCCGTGCAGGCGGACGTCACGGACCCCGCAAGCGTGGACCAATTCATACAGGCGGTGCTCGACCGCTTCGGCGCGATCGACTTCGCACACTGCAACGCGGGCATATGCATCAACGCGCCCGCGGCGGAGATGACCTATGAACAGTGGAAGAAGGTCATCGACGTGAACCTGAACGGCGTGTTCCTGACGGCGCAGGCGGCGGGCAAGGTCATGCTCGCGCAGGGCCACGGCTCCATCATCAACACGGCCAGCATGTCCGGCCACATCGTCAACGTGCCGCAGCCGCAGTGCGCCTACAACGCCAGCAAGGCAGGCGTGATCATGCTGACGAAGTCCATGGCGGTGGAGTGGGCCGACCGCGGCGTGCGCGTCAACTCGATCTCCCCCGGCTACATAGGCACGGAGCTGGTGCTCTCCAACCAGACGCTGATACCGCTGATCGACAAGTGGAACGCCATGGCGCCCATGCACCGCATGGGCACGGTGGAGGAGCTTCAGTCCATCGTGGTATACCTGGCAGGCGACACCGCGGGCTTCACCACGGGCGCGGACTTCTCGATCGACGGCGCGTTCACGGCGTTCTGATCCGATATCAACATGAGCATGCCGTGCGCGAAGCCCTGCAGCGCGCATGCGTCGGGCACCGCGTCTGCGCCGCCCTGATAGCGCTCGAGCGCCCAGTGCGCGACGGGACGCAGCGGTGCGGGCAGCGCCTCGCTTCCCCACCGTCCGCCCTCGAGCTTCGATATGGGCTTGTCGAACCGAAGCGCGTAGAGCACGCGGCACAGGTTCAGCGACATGTACACGGGGTCGGACAGTATGTCCGCCTCCGCGTCCGCCACGTCCCTCATGATGCTGTCGAGATAAGCCGCGCGGGGCACGGGCGCGAACACCTCTTCAACGGGCTTTCCCATCAGCGGAAAGCCCGTTGCCCGCGTCACGGCGAAGTGCGCCGCCAGGTCATAGTCCGCGCCCGGCATGCGCGCGCACACCCCGTCGAAGTCCGCGCGGTAGGCCTGCGTGTATGCGCGCGAGTAGTGCAGCAGGAAGGGCGTGGGATAGACGAAGCTTAGGCAGACCTCCTCCGAAACAACGCTCATCTCGAAGCCCTTCGAGGGCGCGCGCGCCTCCTGTCCCAGCAGGAAGTCCGCCAGCGCCTTCTTCTGTCCGCGCGTCGGCGCGCCGCGCACGACCACGAGGAAGTCGATGTCGCTTCGATCCCACGCAAAGCAGCCGAACGCCACCGAGCCGTGCACGTACACGCCCGTCAGCGTTTCGCCCAGCGCCGAAACGCATCCGTCCCGTATGGCGTCGAGCAGCGCCGCGAGGCGCGCGTCGCTCTTTTCATATCGCTGCATGATGAGGCTCCCTTCTGCCTTGTTCAGATGTTATTTTTAGGTTATCTACGCGGCCCATGCACTCGATTTCACGGCGCATGGGCTGTCTCCTTTCACATAAAGCCGCCTTTTGCGCAACCTGCGCGCAACCTTTTGCACTGTTTCCACAAGCCTTTCCGGCACGGCGGACTTGCATTTTCCCTCAAAACCCTTATAATGGAGGCAGCCTTTCCAAAGGAGGTGTTTGACATGGATCTGATGAACGAGACCATGATGCAATATTTCGAATGGGATCTGCCCGACGACGGGCTGCTCTGGCGCCGCGTGGCCGCGCAGGCCGGCGCGCTGCGCGAGATGGGCATCACGCACATATGGCTGCCGCCCGCCTACAAGGGCAACTCCTCGGCGGACGTGGGCTACGGCGTATATGATATGTACGATCTGGGCGAATTCGACCAGAAGGGCACCGTGCGCACGAAGTACGGCACGCGCGAGGAATACCTGCACGCAGTCGAGGCGCTGCAGCGCGAGCACATCAAGGTGTACGCTGACATCGTGCTGGGTCACAAGCTGGGCGGCGACGAAAAGGAGACCGTGATGGCCATAGAGGACGACGCCGAGGACCGCACGAAGCCGATCTCCGAGCCCTTCCCGATAGAGGCGTGGTCCAGGTTCACGTTCCCGGGGCGCGCCGGCATGTACTCCGGTTTCACATGGGACCACACCCATTTCTCCGGCACGGACTACGACGCGAAGAGCGGCCGCAGCGGCATATTCCGCTTTGCGGACAAGCAGTGGAACACCGAGACGGATCCGGAGCACGGCAACTTCGACTACCTGATGGGCATGGACGTGGACACGCGCAACCCCATCGTGCGCCGCGAGATCGTGCGCTGGCTCAAGTGGTACTACAACACGGTGCACATGGACGGCCTGCGCCTGGACGCGGTCAAGCACATATCGTTCCAAGACATGTGCGACATGCTGACGCGCTTCAGGGCGAACGTCGGCGCGGAGGTGCCCGCCGTGGGCGAGTACTGGTCGGACGACCTGGGACGCCTCACGCACTACTTAGACCAGGTCGGCCACTGCATGAAACTGTTCGACGCGCCGCTGCACTACAGCTTCTGCCGCGCCTCGAACGAAGGCGCGTCGTTCGACATGCGCACGATATTGGACAACAGCCTCGTGAAGGCGCTGCCGGACGAGGCGGTCACGTTCGTGGACAATCACGACACGCAGCCGGGACAGGCGCTGGAGTCGTTCGTGCAGGCGTGGTTCAAGCCGATCGCCTATGCGCTGATACTGCTGCGCGGCGAGGGACTGCCCTGCGTGTTCTACGGCGACCAGTACGGCATACCCTCCGCGCGCGTGGAGCCGGTGGCCGAGCTGGACACCTTCCTGCACATTCGCCGCCGCTTCGCCTACGGCGAGACGCGCGACTACTTCGACGACCCGAACATCGTGGGCTTCGTGCGCGCCGGCGTGCCCGATCGGCCCAACTCCGGCATCGCCGTGCTGCTGAGCAACGCGGCCTCCGGCAGCAAGCGCATGTTCATGGGCAAAGAGTTCGCCGGCCAGACCTTCTACGACCTGACCGGCAAGTGCGTCGCCCCCGTGACCGTAGATGAAGAGGGCTGGGGCGAGTTCGGCGTGGCCAGCGGCTCCGCCGCGGTGTGGGGCGCGCGCGGCGCCTACGAGAGGATGCGCATCCGGGGATGACGCCTCAGCCCGCGTATCTGGGCCAGTAGGTGTCCCGGGCGAGCTCTCCCCTGCGCACCGAATTCGCGGTGCGGTTGGCGGGGATCTCGAAATAGTAGCAGAAGTAGTACGCCGCGTTGTACGCGCCCGTGGCCGTGTCCGACACGGCCTTCAGGTAGCTGAGCGTCTTCTTCTGCGTGGTCTCCAGCTCGTATTTGAGAAAGCGCAGCTGCCCGGCCAGGCGCGTGTGGCTGTAGCCGTGCTGCGCGCACCAGCTCTTCAGTGCGGTGTTGCGTTCGCCCGTCCACTGTACGATTCCGTAGCCGCCGTCGTAGCTCTGGTCGTTGACGTTGAAGTCGCACTCGCGTTCGATGTTGGCCAGTATGCCGCACGCCGCCGCGGTGTTCAGGCCCATCTCGCGCGTGAGGTACAGGTATATGCGCCGCTCGGCGGAGAGCGACGTGTCGTTCAGATAGTCGTCGGCGGCCGGCGCGGGCGTGGTCGCCGGCGTCGCCTCGTCCGCCCTGGCGAGCGCAGACAGCATGCACCAGCCCGTGCGCCCGTTCTTTTCGACGTTCGCCCACTGTCCGCTCACGGCGCGCACCGTCACGGTCGCGCCCCTCTTGAGAGTGCCCAGCGACACGGAGGCGCTCGACGCGGTCTGATAGACCGTGACCCTGTCCCAGGCCACATACGCCGCGTAGACCTGCGCGACGGCGGCGTCGGTTTGGGATGCCTCGACCGTGCGCACGTATTTTGATCTCATGTAGCCCACGATGCCGCCGCGCTCGACCATGGCCCAGCTGCCCTTCACCGCGATCAGATCGAGCTTGAAGCCCGCCTTCACGGTGACGGACGCGCTCTTCGTGTTCGGCTTTTTGTAGACCTTTGCCCTTTCCGTGACCTGCGCGGCCCTGCCAGCCTCCGTCGCGCGCGTCAGATCCGATGCGCGCATATAGCCCATGCGGCTTCCCTTTTTGACGAGGGCGACGCTGTCCGACCAGGCCTCGACCGATACGACGCCGTAGCGCCCCATCGTGCCCAGGGCCAACGTGCACGAGCGGTCCGAATAGACGGTCGCGCGCTCGGATGATACGATGGCCGTGAACGATTCCGCAAGCGCGGCCGCGCACAGCAACAGGAACAAAACAGATATACACGCGCAAACGCGCACGATTGCCTTCATGCTGCCTCCCGCAACGATAGTATTCCGATCATAAGGATATTCTATCATCGTACGGAAATGCGCGTCAATGCGCGGGGCGTTGCGGCGGCATGAAAAAAAGATGACAATGCGGAGGGACGGCCCATGGCTTCACAGCGATATGCGCGATCCGATCCGCACCCGTAGCGGCGGCCTCCAGGCCGCCACGTCCCTCGCATAGCGTACAGCCTTGTTCGTTCGACAAACGATATGGACGTTCGCCCCGCATCGGACGGGCGGACGCCATGAATGCTTTTTCTCCTCCATAAGGACAGGGCGGACCAGCCTCACGGCTGCTCCGCCCTGCTCTTCCTCTTCTTTCTCTTATACCTGCGCACGGCCCTGTCCGCCAGGTTCATCACGACCCCCACCAGTATCGCCGCCAGCGGCAGAAGCTTCGCCGTCTGCGCCCATTCGGACGGATGCAGCCCGTACACGCCCAGCGCGACGCCGCCCGCCGCGAGCGCCAGATCCAGCACGATCAACGCCCATGCGCCCGTCGTGCGGTTTCTGCGCGCAAGGCAGATCGCCGCGAACACGATCGCGCCCAGCAAGAACAGAAGCTTTCCCGCGAGCGCGCGCATCTCGGGCGTCTCGAATATGATGGCCATGTCCTGTATGAACGGCGTGCCGCGCACCTCGCTCAGATGCCGCACGCCCGCGGACCACGCCCAGAAGTCCTCCAGGCGTATCCACAGCTCGTAGCCCGAAACCGCGATCAGCGCCAGAGTGCCCAGCGTCACGATGTGCCTGCCGCGCCACCGCGGATGCCTGTGCCTGTGCGCGCGTCTTTGCCGCGCGCGGTCTTCCCCATCCCTATGCATTCTCGATGTACCTCGCGAGCGCGTCCGCGTCGCCGTCGAAGCGGTATCCGTCCAGGCCGCACGCCTTCGCGCCGTCCACATTTGCCTGCACGTCGTCCACGAACAGGCATTCCTCCGCCTTCAGGCCGAACTTCTGAAGCGTGTATTCGAATATGTCGCGGTTCGGCTTCGTCATTTTGATCGGCGCGGATATGACCATGCCGTCGAACATCTTTATCACCGGGAACACGTCCGCGATGCAGTCGTGATACACCGTAGGCGCGTTGCTCAGCAGGTACACGCCGTAGCCGCGCGCCTTGAGCCGGGCCGCCAGCGCCCAGACGTCCTCTATGGGCGGTTGCGTTTTGTACCACCCGTCGAAGAAGCGCCCGGTCTGCGCCTGCAGGCGCTCGGGCATGAGCGGCACCTTCCACGCGACGTAATCCTCATAGACCATGTCGCCCGCGTCGATGGTCGCCCAATCCCTGAACAGTATGTCGCGCGCCGTGCCGACGTCCTCCGGGGCAAAGTAGCGCAGCAGTATCCGTTCGACGTCGAATTCACAGATCACGCCGCCGCAGTCGAATATGATGTTTCTGAGCATCCGGCTCCTCCTTTACGCCAGCACGCGCATGCAGCCCATCACGCTGGGCAGCGCCGCAAGCCGCGCCCTGCATTCCGACAGGGGCATCTCCTCTGTGATGAACGCCAGCTCGCCCTCGACCGCGTCGGTCTTCAGATCGGCGATCAGCCCCTCGAAAGCGTCCTCGGCCAGCTTGCGCTCGTCCGCCTCGACGCGCACCATGTAGCGGCTCTTCATCGCGTCCTCGGCCACGAGGGAGACGACTTCCGCGTCCCATTCGACCGGCACGCCCGTGCCCTTCGCCTTGGCGGCCCAGATCATGTCCGCCACGACCGCGGAGCCCGTGGGCAGGCTGCCCGCGCCGCGGCCATAGAGCAGCACGTCGTCGACCATGTTGCCGTGCAGGAACACGCCGTTGAACACATCGTTGACCATGGCCAAAGCATGCGTTTCGGGCACCAGGTGAGGCGCCGTCAGCACCTGCAGCCCCTCGTCCGTGCGCGCGGCGCGGCCCAGCAGCTTGATCGTCGAGCCGAAGGCGTGCGCCCAGGCAAAATCGCGCGCTGTCACGCGCGTGATGCCCTCGACCGGTGCGTCCTCGTAGCGCACGGTCTTCCCCGTCATCAGCGAGGCCAGTATCGCGATCTTTCGGCCCGTGTCATGGCCCTCCACGTCCGCGGCGGGGTCGCGCTCCGCATAGCCGAGCGCCTGCGCCTCCCTGAGCACGGTGGCGTAGTCCGCGCCCTCGCGTTCCATCTTCGTGAAGATGTAATTCGTCGTGCCGTTCAGTATGCCCGTGATGCTGTCGAGCTTCTCCTGCCCCAGCGAGCGCAGCATCGTGCTGATCAGCGGTATGCCGCCGCCCACGCTCGCCTCGAACAGATAGCTGCAGCCGTGCCGCATGGCCAGCGCGACGAGCTCCGCGCCGTGTGCCTCGACCAGCTCCTTGTTGGACGAGCACACGGATATGCCCTTCTCCAGCGCCTTCTTCGTGAACGTGAACGCGGGCTCCTTGCCGCCCATGGTCTCGCAGACCACGCTGATGTCAGGGTCGTTCACGATCACGTCGATGTCGTGCACGACGCGGTCGCCATAGGGGCTTTCGGGAAAGTCGCGTATGTCCAGCACGTACTTTACGCACATGCCCTCCGGCAGCGTCCGCCTGATCGCGTCCTGGTTTACGTCGATCACGCGGGCGACGCCCGTGCCTATGTTGCCGAAGCCCATGATTGCCGCATGGATCATGTCAAGCCCTCCTGTTTGGCCTTAGCCTCTTCGTCGCGCTTCTCCATGGCGCGCGCGCGGTTTATCGCGCAGAGTATGCCCTTTATGGAGGCCATGGAGATGTTGTGGTCCACGCCGACGCCGAATATGTCGCGGCCCTGCCTGTCGCGCAGCTGTATGTACGCCACGGCCTTGGAGTCGGAACCTGTGGATATGGCGTGTTCCTTGTAGTCGATGAAGTCGTAACGATCCATGCGCTCGCCGTGTATGGCGTTGAAGAACGCGTCTATGGGGCCGTTGCCGTCGCCGGTGACCTCGAATATCGTGTCCTTGTGCTGGAGCTTCCCATAGAAGTGGCTGTGCGCCACGCCGTCCACCACGTCTGCGTTCAGCTTGTTGCCGACCAGCCTGTAGGGCCCGTCCACCTTGAGGTATTCGTCCTCGAACAGCTTCATGATCGTGTCGGGCTTGAGCTCCACGCCCTGCCTGTCGCTCTCACGCTGCACCACCGCGCCGAACTCCGGATGCATCGCCTTCGGCATGTCGAAGCCGAACTTGTGGTTCATGATGAACGCCGCGCCGCCCTTGCCGGACTGCGAGTTGATGCGCACCGGCTCGTAGCTGCGGCCGAGGTCCGCGGGGTCTATCGGCAGATAGGGCACCATCCACTTGTCCGTGCCGGTCTCCTTCATGTAGTTGAAGCCCTTGTTGATGGCGTCCTGATGGCTTCCGGAGAACGCCGTGAACACGAGGTCGCCCGCGTAGGGCTGCCTCTCCGGCACGCGCATCTTCGTCGTGCGCTGGTACATGTTGATCACGCGCTCGAGCCGGCTGAAGTCCAGCTCGGGGTCTACGCCCTGCGAGAACATGTTGAGCGCCAGCGTGATCATGTCCACGTTGCCCGTGCGCTCGCCATTGCCGAACAGGCACGCCTCGACGCGCTCCGCGCCGGCCAGCAGGCCCATCTCCGTGGTGGCGATGCCGCAGCCGCGGTCGTTGTGCGGGTGCAGCGATATGATCGCGCGGTCGCGCCCGGGCAGGTTGCGTATGAAGTATTCCATTTCGTCCGCGAACTGGTTGGGCATGCAGTTCTCGACCGTGGTAGGCAGGTTCAATATGACCTTGTGCGCGCTGTCGGCGTGCAGGTGGTCGAGCACCGCCGCGCAGATGTCCACCGCGACGTCCATCTCCGTGCCCATGAACGATTCCGGCGAATATTCGTATCTCAGGTCCATGCCCGACGCGATGACGGGCTGCGCCATCTCGTAGATCAGGTCCGCTGCGTCGGTGGCGATCTTCTTGACGCCCTCGACGTCCGTACGGAACACGACCTGGCGCTGCAGCGTGGACGTGGAGT